>DASTHB010000001.1:0-8178 GCA_035718415.1 Minisyncoccota bacterium
CGAAGGGGCATACGCTCATCGTGCCTAAGGCTCCTTGTCCGGACATAGAAAGCATCGATGCGCCGATGGCAGCGGCAGTGCTCATGGCGGCGAAAAAGATAACGAAAGCTCTGCGGAAGGTATATGGGTACGACGGAATAATCCTGCACGAAGTGAATGGGGAGAAAGCCCAGGACGTGATGCAGTTCCATATGCATGTGTATGGAACACTGCCTCCTGGCGCTGGCCACTTCTACAGATCATTACCGCAAGACCCCGCGGAGAAAAAGGCCGTCCTCGCGTCGATCGCACAGGAGTTGTCGACTGCAGTGGCCGATATCGGCTGAGTGCCGGAGTCGGCAGGTTTCTGGTATCGTTCAGGCATGGAATATTCTTCCGAATTCAAGAATAACTTCGCGATCCCCGGTACCACAGCCGCGCAGACGCGGCTGGCTACGGGGCGGGACTCGTCGTTTCGTATGGCGCTCTTTTCATAACGACATGGAATACTCACCGGAGTTTAGAAATAATTTTGCGACTGCCTACCTGGCGGGCGAGTATGAGCGTCTCGAAAAGGAGATAGCCGAGGCGACGGAAGCAGGGAAGGCGGATGCCTCGCTCGCAGTGCTCGCAGAGGAGGAGACGGCGAAGCTCAAGGACCAGCAGAAGGCCGTCCTCGGCGAGATAGAGCAGATACTCGCGAAGGAGAAAGAGGAGGAATTGAAGCCGAGCTCGGTGGTCATGGAATTCCGCGCCGGGGCGGGCGGGGATGAGGCGAATATATTTGCCCAGGACCTCATGCAAATGTACGAGAAGTACGCCGAGCATAAGGGCTGGAAGACGCGCCGCGTCGACGACCTCACCCTTGAAGTGAATAGCGTAAGCGCGTACGACGAACTCCAGTACGAGACCGGCGTGCATCGCGTTCAGCGCGTCCCGGATACGGAAAAATCCGGCCGCATTCATACCTCGACCGCCTCGGTGGCCGTATTGCCCATCCGCAAGAAGTCGAAGATAGAGATAAATCCTGCCGACATCGAGATGGAATTCTCGCGAAGCGGCGGGGCCGGCGGCCAGAACGTGAACAAGGTCGAGACGGCCGTGCGGCTCGTCCACAAGCCGACCGGCATCGACGTCCGGTCGTCCTCGGAGCGCAGTCAGCTCGCAAACCGTGAGAAGGCCATCCAGATTCTTTCCGCAAAGATAGACGCGCTTCACGAAGAGCAAGAGGCCAAGAAGCATGCGGCCGAGCGCAAAGCCCAGATAGGGACCGGCGACCGCTCGGAGAAGATACGGACATACAATTTCCTCCAGGACCGCATCACCGACCACCGCATAAAGGAGTCTTGGCACAATCTGCCGAAGATCATGGCGGGCGGCCTGGACGACATCGTGGAGGCCTTGCGGAAGGCCGCCGAATCCGGTACAGTACCCGAATAATGACTGAAAAGAGCGGAGCGGCAGCGGTTGAGCGCCTGTTTTCGACAGGCGCGCACTTTGCGCAGGTGAAGAGCCGGCGCCACCCGTCCATGAAGCCGTTTCTGGTCGGCACGAAGGGCCGTCAGGAGATATTTGACCTCGCAAAGACCGCAGCCCAGCTCTCATCGGCGGAAGCCGTCATGGAGGCGCTCGCGAAGGAAGGTAAGACGGTCCTCTTCGTCGGCGGAAAGGTCGAGGTGGCGGCCCTCGTGAAGAAGGCGGCCTCCTCGGTCGGCGCCCCGTACGTCGCGACCCGTTGGCTCGGCGGCACCATCTCGAACTGGCCGGAGATAAAGAAGCGCATCGACCGGCTCGCCGACCTCAATGAGAAGGGCGCGGCCGGCACGCTTTCCAAGCAGCATACGAAGCTCGAGCTCGTCATGCTCGATCGCGAGAAGAAGCGCCTCGAAGAGCGCCTCGACGGCATCACGACGCTCGCCAAGCGCCCGGACGCCCTCGTCGTCGTCGACACGAAGCACGAGAAGCACGCCGTGAAGGAGGCGCGCGAGGCTGGCATTCCCATCATCGCGATCATGAGCTCGGACTGCGACCTCAAGGACGCGACGTATCCGGTCGTCGCGAACGACACCTCGCGCGAGACGGTGAAGCTCGTGCTCACAGAGCTCGCCGAAGCGTTCAAGCGCGGCCAGGCGGCCTAAGCTTTTAGGAAAAAGCTTTCTGCCTGCGCTTGTCTCGGGAAATCAAGTGACCTTGCTTTCCGCTCGACAAGCTTGCCAGTAACCCGCACGACGGGGGCCGCCCTAAGAGGCCGGGATTCTGCGTGCTATTATTTTTTACATTCACGACCATGGAACTCACCACCGAAATCATCAAGCAGCTTCGCGATCGCACCGGCGTCTCCGTGATGCAATGCAAGAAGGCGCTCGAGGAGGCGGGCGGCGACATCGAGAAGGCCGAGGTCATCCTGAAGAAGCGCTCGTCTGAGGCGGCAGAGAAGAAGGCCGACCGCGAGCTCGGCGCGGGCGTTATCGGCACGTACAGCCACGAGGGCTCGATCGGCGCGATGGTGCTCCTTTCCTGCGAGACGGATTTCGTCGCGAAGAATCCCGAATTCGCCGCGCTCGCGCGGGAGATCGCGATGCAAGTCGCCGCGACGGACCCGAAGTATGTCTCGCAGGAGCACGTGCCCGAGGACAAGAAGAAGGCGGCGCTGGCCGTATTCGAGACCGAGGTTGCCGGGAAGCCTGAGGACATGAGGGCGAAGATACTCGACGGGAAGCTTTCGAGCTATTTCCGCGAGGAAGTCCTGCTCGACCAGGCATTCATCAAGGACGAGTCGAAGGCCATCCGGAATCTGCTCAATGAGGCCACACAGAAGTTCGGCGAGCGCGTGGAGATAAGCGGCTTCTCGCGCCTCTCCGTCCACTAATCCCATGGGGCATATAGTCTTCGTACTAGTCGCCCTCATCCTCCTCGCCGGCTTTCTCGGGTTGACCGCCTTCGAAGAGCGCCGCGGCATTCGTTTGTTCGCGGAGAAGCGCAGCAAGTTCGACGCGCGGATAGCGCGGATGGAGTTCATCCTTGAGAACGTCGATCTTTGGTCGTTCACGAAGGAAGAGATGTTGCGGCTTGGACACCGCCTCGGCCATGACTTCGCGCGTCTCACGCTCGATCTCGTGCGGGCTATCGAGCGCCTCCTCACTCGGCTCGTCCGCCGCCTGCGGCCGCATCGGCCCCTTGAAGAGACGGGAGGCGAAGTGCGGCCGTTCGTGAAGACGCTCTCCGATTTCAAGGACCGCTTGAAGCAGGCGGCGGAGGAAGGTTCGGAAACGGGCGCGCTCGACGAGACAACACGGGGAGAGGGGGAGTAGTGCCGGGATAGCTTAGCTGGTAAAGCAACGGTTTTGTAAACCGTAGACCGTCGGTTCGAGTCCGACTCCCGGCTCACTTGTAAGAAATCCGCATCAGAATGCGGATTTTTATTGCGGCGTCGTAGTGGCAAGAGCGCCTTTCGGGAAGCGCTTCTCGAGCTCTGCGAGCGTCGTGAAGCCGTACGACTTCCGGCCGCTTATGATGAACGCCGGCAGTTCGTGCTTCACGCGGTTGAGCGCGATGAGCGTCTGGAGCGCCGACAAGTCGAGATTGTAATCGAAAGAGTAGACGCGGACGAACGGATAGGTGTCGCGCAGATAGGAAAGCGCATAGCCGGCCTTATCGCAGTCCGCGCAATCGCCTTGGTTGCTATAAAAATAAAGCACGATGACCGGTCTCGTTCCGCATGCCGCGGCAAGGCGCTTCGTCGCAAGATAGTCCCGGATCTCAAGCAGGGAATACTGCTCTTTGAGACGGATAACTTGCGGGTTGCCCGCGCCAAGCTGGCTCTCCGCATAGGCGAGCCGGCTGCCGAGGTCGTTCAGCTTCTCGATGACGGTCGTCGAGGATGCGGCGGATTCGCACGGCGCGTTCTCAAGGAGCGAGAACTGCGTATCGAGCGCGAGCGTGTCGATGGAGAGCTGGTCTTCCATCGCGGAGAGGTCGGCGAGACGCGCCTTATTGAGGTAATTGACCGCGTACGCCACGGTACCCATGAGGGCGAGGGTGATGCCGAGTGCGATGAGCGCGTTACGGGCGACGAGGGACATACGTTAGCGCCACGCGCGGTTCCTGCGGAACATCGCATCGCCCGCGGCGCGCAAGAGCCACAAGGGCGCGATGAAGCCGTACAAGAACACGTACGAAACGAGGCCGAGGAACAGGTTGCCCGGAGTCTTCGACAAGCGCTTCCCGATGACGATAAGCGTCAACGTCGCCGAGATCGTGAGCGCCGCAAGAAGCAGATAAAAGCTCGCGGGGAAATAGAACCAGTCGAATGATGCGTGCGGTGCAAGCGAGTAGGACAGCGGGACGCCGGCCCGCATCGAGACTGCTTGGGTCGCATGCCGTACGAGATCGAAGACGCTCACCGAGAAGAGCATGATGCCGCTCGCTATCGCGGTGATGCCGATGGGAAGGACCAGCATGCCGAGGGCGCCATAATCGGGATTCCCGACGAGACCGCGGTATTCGCCGAGGACGTTCCGGATGAACCCGGTCGTCCAGCGCGTGCGCTGTCGGATGAGCGAGCCCACGGTCGCCGGCGCCTTGGTGTAGACGCGGGCATAGGGGGCGTTGTCGATCTTGTAGCCTTTTTTCTGGAGGCGGAGCGCCATTTCCATGTCTTCCGTCTGATGGCCGAAGCGGAACGCGCCGACCTTGTCGAGGATCGAATGGCGATAGAACGAGAACGGTCCGGGCGTCACGTAAAGACCGTTCACGGACGCGAGCGCGTGGCGCAGGGTTATGCCGAATATATATTCCGCGTTCTGCATCTGCCGCAGCACATTGTCGGGCTTATGAACGGACATCGCGGCCGTGACGGCAGCGACCTTCGGGTCTTCGAAGCAAGGGACGATCTCCTTGAGCGCGTCGGGCTCGACGAACGAGTCGGCATCAAGACAGCCGATGATCTCCGCATTCGTCATCTGGATGGCGGCATTGAGCGCCGTGTGCTTGCCGCCGTTCTCCTTGCGGAGGATGCGCACCTGGCTGTGGCCTTCGAATTTCGCCATGGCGGCGGGGGTCGCGTCGGTCGAGCCGTCGTCGACCAGGATGATCTCGAGCTTGTCTTTCGGATAATCGAGCGCGAGGAGCGACTCGGCAGTGCCAGCGACCGTCGACGCCTCGTTATAGCAGGGGACTATGACGGCGACGGACGGAAGCACAGCCGACTTCCGGCGGGCGCGGGCGATCTTCGCGGGCTTCGAGAGGAACGTCACGAGGACGAAGGCCTCGAAGAACACCGCGAGGAACAAAAAAGGATAGGCCAGGGTTTCCGGGCTCATGTGCCGTCCACTCTAGCACATTTGACGTTTCAGCGGATAGTTGCGCCGAATTGGCGCACGGTCGCTTCCTCGAGCTTCTTATGGAGTGCGTTCACCTCTTCGCTCGTGAGCGTCCGTTCGACGCTCCGGTAGGTGACGCGGTATGCGTAGCTTATGTTGTCCGCGCCGAGCTTCTCCGCGTTCTCGTAGGTATCGATGAGCGCGACTTCCTCGACGAGCCCGTCGCCGACCGTATCGCGCACGAGATCGAAATAGTTGTTGGGAACGAATCCCTTCTTCACGATGAATGAAATGTCGCGCACGACCGGCGGGTACTTGCTGACTTGCTTGAACGTCGTGCCGAGAACGAGCTGTTTCTTTACGCGCTCGTCGTCCGACCACAAAAGGCGGATATCGGGGAGGGACATGGAGAGTATGGCGAGACGCTCGAGACCGAATCCGAACGCCCAGCCGTTATAGCCTTCGATGCCCATCTTTGACAGCACCGATGGCTTCACCATGCCGGCGCCGAGTATTTCGACCCATTCGCCGTTCACCATCACCTCGATCTGCGTCGAGGGGTCGGTGTAGGGGAACACGTCGTCGAGGAACCGGTATTCGGTCGATTCTCCGAATACCCTCTTCACAATCTCCGAGAGAACGCGCTTGAGTTCATCGAGCGGGAGCGTGCCTTCGGTATTCGGGATGAGCTTCCAGCCATCGAGCTGGTGGAAGACGTTCATGTGGCGGCGGTCTATTTCGTCCTTGCGGTAGACCTTCCCGAAGCAGAGCGCCCCGAGGTGCTCGCCCCGGGCGGCTCGCTCGCGGACGCCAGCGTCATGGAGGTAGTAGTACCAGGACACCGTATTGTGCGTGCGAAGGATGTTCTTGTCGTCCGCATAGTACGTGTCGGAGCGGCTGCGCGCGGGATGGTCGGCGGGGAAGTCGAAGAGGTCGAACGATATGTCCGCCGGGACGATCTCCGGTATCTCGATGGTGTCGAGACCCGCAAGCGAGGGGACTTTCTTCACGCGATCGACGATGTCGTGAAGAGGGCTGCCGGGCGTCCGGGAGAGGTCCGGCATCTCGAGATATCGCGTCATGCGCTTTGCTTCGAAATCGTCCCGGGCGGCAAGCGCTTCGCGCAGGCGGCGTTCCTCGCCGCGGTCTATTCGTATATCCATAGCGATTCTAGAATATCACGTTTTATGGTAGAATAGAGGCAAGATTTTCATGGCCCAGAAGACTGAAAAAGAGCCTAAAACAAAGGCCTACGACGCCTCATCCATAACCGTCCTCGAGGGTCTCGAGCCGGTCCGGAAGCGCCCGGGCATGTACATCGGCACGACCGGCCCCGATGGTCTCCATCACCTTGTCTGGGAGATATTCGACAACGCCCGCGACGAGGCCATGGGCGGGCATGCCAAGGACATCGAAGTGGCGCTTTTGCCGGACGGCTACGTGCGCGTCGCCGACAACGGGCGCGGCATTCCGGTCGGTATCCACCCGAAAACGAAGGTCTCGGCGCTCGAGACCATCATGACCACGCTCCACGCGGGCGGCAAATTCGGCGGCGACGAGAGCGGCTACAAGATATCCGGCGGCCTCCACGGCGTCGGCGCTTCGGTGGTGAACGCGCTGTCCGTCCATACGAAAGTCGTGGTGCACCAGGACGGCGGCATGCACGCCCAGGAGTACAAGATAGGCAAGCCGGTCGCGAAGGTGAAGAAGGTCGGCACGACGAAGGAGCGCGGCACCATCGTGTTCTTCAAGCCGGACGCCACCATCTTCAAGGAAGGCGTTGAGTGGGACGTGAACAAGATCGTGACCCACCTGCGCCAGCAGGCCTACCTCGTGAAAGGCGTGCGCATCGGGTTCTATGACGCCCGGGAGCGCCAGGAGGCATTCGGGAGCGACATGCTCTTCCTGCGCGCGGCGTCGCTCGACGTGCCCTCGATGACGTTCTATTTCGAAGGAGGACTAAAATCTCTCGTCGCGTACAACAACAAGCATCAGGTGGCCGTGCACAAGAATATCTTCTACGTGGACCGCAGCGAAGGGGACGTCGAAGTCGAGGTATCGCTTCAGTACGTAGACGACATCACTTCGCGCATCACCGCGTTCGCGAACAATACGTACAACAGCGAGGGCGGCACGCACGTGACCGGCTTCAAGACGGCGCTCACGAGAACGCTGAACGCCTATGGCCGTTCCTCGAACCTCCTCAAAGAGAAGGACGAGAATTTCACCGGCGACGACGTCCTCGAAGGCATCACCGCGGTCATTTCAGTGAAGCTGCCGGAAATACAGTTCGAAGGGCAGACCAAGGCGAAGCTCGGCTCTGTCGAGGCCCAGGGCGCGGTGAACACAGTATTCGGCGAAGCGTTCGCGGCCTATCTCGAGGAGAACCCCGACGACGCGCGCGCCATCGTGAACAAAGTCTTGCTCGCGCTTAAGGCCCGCAAGGCGGCAAAAGCGGCGAAGGATTCGGTGCTGCGCAAAGGCGCCTTGGAAGGCATGACGCTTCCGGGAAAACTTGCCGACTGCCAGGTAAAAAGCGCGGAAGAAGCGGAGCTCTTCATCGTGGAAGGTGATTCGGCCGGCGGCTCAAGCAAGCAGGGCCGCGATCGCCGCACCCAAGCGATACTGCCGCTCCGCGGAAAGATATTGAACGTCGAACGCGCTCGCATCGACCGCATGCTCGCAAGCCAGGAGATACGAGCGCTCGTCGTCGCGATGGGCACGGCCATTGGCGACGTGTTCGACATCACGAAGCTGCGCTACCACAAGATCATCATAGCGACCGATGCCGACGTGGACGGCGCGCACATCCGTACGCTTCTTCTGACGCTTTTGTATCGCCATTTCCGTCCCATCATCGAAGGTGGGTACGTGTACA
>DASTHB010000002.1:0-2097 GCA_035718415.1 Minisyncoccota bacterium
TTTCTTCGTCATGCTCGACGACGACGATGGTGTTGCCGAGATTCTTGAGATGGAGAAGCGTCTTTATGAGGCGGTCATTGTCCCGCTGATGCAGGCCGATCGTCGGCTCATCGAGCACGTAGAGAGCGCCCGTGAGGCCGCTGCCGAGCTGCGAAGCGAGCCGTATGCGCTGCGCTTCCCCGCCGGAGAGCGTAGCCGCCGAACGATTCAGCGTCAGGTAGTCGAGACCGACGTTGAGCATGAACGTCAGCCGGCTGTCGATCTCCTTCAGTATCGGAGCCGCGATATCGAACTTCATGTCAGACAGTTCTATGGAATCCACGAATTTCTTCGCCTCGCCGATAGACATCGACGTGAAATCGACGATGTTCTTCCCGAGCGTCTTATCGTTCTTCGATTTCAGGTAGACGCGGAGCGATTCAGGTCGAAGGCGTTTGCCGCCGCAGACATGGCAGATCTCCTCGGAGAAGACCGACTCCGTGCCGAGACCATGACAATGAGGACAAGCGCCGTACGGCGAGTTGAAGGAGAAAAGCCGCGGCTCGACCTCGGGAAACGGCGCGCCGTCATCGGGACAGATGAATTTGGATGAGAGCGTCTCTTCCGTGCCGTCGGCATGCTGTATCTTCACGAGTCCGTCGCTCTCCTTGAGCGCAAGCTCGAGCGCTTCCGAAAGCCGTTCTCGCGCGGCAGCGGTTGAGCGAGCGAAGTCCGTGACGTATATGGAGTCCACGATGGCATCAATGGAATGGCGCTTGTTCCGGTCGAGCACAATCTTCTCGCGAAGCGAATGCGGCTTCCCGTCCACGATGACGCGCTCGAAACCCTTGCCGAGAAGATCGTAGAGAAGCTGGTAGTACTCGCCTTTCCGGCCGACGACGACCGGCGCGAGGATGGTCACCGCGCTCTTATCGACCGCGACGCCCATCACCTCCGCCGCTTTCCCGGCGCGCCGCTTCTCGACGCGTGCGAAGACCATCTTGATCATCTCCTCTTTCGACAACCGTACGATGGGAACGTCGTGGTTCACGCAGTAAGGCTGGCCGGCCCGAGCGTAGAGTACGCGCAAGTAATCGTAGATCTCCGTCACGGTAGCGACCGTTGAACGCGGATTATTGGAACGGCTCTTCTGATCTATGGAAATGGCCGGCGACAGGCCGGTTATCTCGTCCACATCCGGCTTCGCCATCTGATTGAGGAATTGCCGCGCGTACGCCGAAAGGGACTCGACGTAGCGGCGCTGACCTTCGGCGAAGATGGTATCGAACGCGAGCGATGACTTTCCGGAGCCCGAGAGGCCGGTGATGACCGTCATGGCGCCGCGCGGCATCTCCACGGATATGTTCTTCAGGTTGTGGGTGCGCGCGCCCTTCACGGTAAGCCAGTCGCTTCCGTGCTTGTGTTCGTGTTCTTCTCGGGCGCTCTGCTTTTTCATTTGATATGCAAACCCCTGCCCGTGGCGGGGCAGGTAAGGTGTGACTATACCACTTCTCGCATGTGCCGGCTATGAGATAAAGCGAAAGCCGCTCAATCGAGCGGCTTTTCTTTTACGGACAGCTTTTCTCGGAAGAACTCTTCCATCGGCGGATTGACCATGTAGTTCTCTGGCCCGATCTCTCGCATTTCCTTGCACCAGCCGAGAGCGTCGGCGATGTCCTCCCTCGAAAGGCCCAGTTCTTCTCCGATGTTCATGAGTGATATCATCACATCCTCCCTTCTCTCCTACTCCACTAACACAATTCCTCGGAAATCGCACGCCCGATCAACTTCCAGAGAGCGGTTTCCGTTTGCGGGTCTTTTTCGCTTTCGGACCCGTACCTTCAAGCTTATATATCTCGTCGCGGATAATGGCGGCGGTCTCGAAATCGAGCCGCTCCACGGCCTCGGACATTTCTTCTCGTTTCCGCGCGATGAACGATGTCGGATCTTCCTTATAAGCGATCTTATCCAACGTCAGCAGTTCGTCGATGGTCTTGTCGTGCTCGCTCCGCATGCTTTCGGCGATGTCGCGTATCTCCTTCTTGATGGTGGCCGGCGTGATGCCGTGCTTCTTGTTGTATGCGAGCTGCATCTCGCGGCGGCGGTTCGTCTCGCCGA
>DASTHB010000003.1:0-4672 GCA_035718415.1 Minisyncoccota bacterium
GGCTCGGGGAAGTAGTCCGCTCCGCGCTGCGTGCGCGTTGGCGTCGACATCGGCCGGCGGAGAATGCGCTGGATGCGGCGCGTCGCAGAGCCCGGACGTCCGCCGCGCCGTTCTCCGCGTCCGCCGCGATCGAAACGGCGCCCGCGTCCGCCGCGCTGCGGCGGCCGCTCGCCGCCTTCGCGCGAAGGTTCGCGGCGAAGCGGAGAGGGTGCCGGCGCTGGTGCTGGTGCTTGATTCATAACGATTGGTGCTTAATCGGGTCTAGTAACGGTAATAAATGAAATGCACGAAACCCGTACGAAAATTATTTTGCGAAGAACGGCCAGACGGAGTCGGTCATGCGGTACCAGTCGGTCACGGATGAGAAGCGGTCGGACGGAACGATGATCTGGGGAAGGGACACACCGCGCAGGTCAGACGGGACCGAATAGGTGAAGTCAGGCGAATAAAGGAACGCTGCCGGATAATCCGCTGCGACCTGGTCCTCGATCTTCTGGAGGTCTGCATGGCGCTTTTCCGCATCAGGGGTCGATCGCGCGTCCTCGAGGAGGGCATCGACGTTCTTGTTCGCATAGAGCGCGATATTCAGTCCCGGGTCGTTCCGTTCCTTCGAATCCCAGAAGGCGTAGAGGTCCTGGTCGCGGCCGATGACCATGCCGTAGAGGAGCGCCTCGTACTTGCGCGGACGGATCACGTTCTGCGAAAGGTCGCCCGGCTCGTAGAGCTCTATCGTGACCGGGATGCCCAGCTTCTCCCACTGCGCTTTCACCGCGCTCGCGACGTTCTTCAGTTCCGGAACGTTTGATGTGCGAACGGTGATGCTGTCGAGCGTGAGCTTCTGCGCGGCGTTCTTCCATGCGCGCGCGGTACCGTCGTACGCCCATCCTGCGGAGGTGAGCACTTTCGCTGCCTCCGCGATGCGCGGGCCCGTCGGGACCGAAACCTGGTCGATGTTCTCGCCCGGCGGGACTGGGCCCATGATGGGCGTCGCGAATCCCCCCAGAACAGAATTGATGATGTCCTGTCGATCGAGCGCAAGCGACAGCGCCTTTCTCACTTCGAGCCGGGCGTACGCTGGCTTGCCGTTCGCATTGAAGAATACTCCGAAGATGCGCGCATACGGGGCCGTGAGGCCGTTCCTGCGCCCCACATCGTACGCGCTTTCGACGGCGCCGCTTGCGAGCGCCCCCGACAGGTCCTCGGTGCTTCCGTAGAACGTGAAGCGGATACCGTCGAGATAGGGTCGGCCGAGCACGTACGAAGAGTTGTACGCGAGCGATACGTTCGAGATGAGACCCGACGAATTGCGCGTCACGCCCGAAACTTTGAACGGTCCGGCGCCCACCGGGTTCGTCTCGAGGTTCGAGAACGGGAATTCTTCGTTCGAGACGTTCCGCCAGCGGCGTTCGGGCAGGATGCCGAGTGTCGTGAGCTCGAGGAACGGGGGATACGCCTTGGCGAGCGTGAACACCACCGTGCGGGCGTCGGGAGCGCTCACGGTCACGCCGGCCCAATCGGCATACTTCGGGCTCTTCAGTCCTGCGTCCTGCGCCGTCTGCACCGTGAACGCAACATCGTTCGACGTGACCGGCGTGCCGTCAGTGAATACCGCGTTCTTGCGGAGCGTGAAGCGGTAGACGCGGCCGTCGGGACTGACGGTATAGCTCTCCGCGAGGACCGGCACGAGCTCGCCACTACCGGCGAGTCCCATGAGCCCTGCGTAGACAAGCTGTGACAGGTCGCGATCTGCGTCTGAAATGGCAAGGAGCGGATTCATGAACTGCGGACTGCCCACTTCGCCTTCGTAGAGTATCCCGCCATAGGTGGGGACTTCCACAAGAAGCGAGCGCTCGAGCGCATAGACACCCGAGAACGACGCGAACATGAGGAGCGCCGCGAGCGCAAAGAATATGACACGGTCGCCGGACGTGAGCCGGCCGATGTGCGCACCGATGTGCTCGAAGAACTCTACCGTGTAGGTTCGCTTGAACAGGTCGTTCGAGCGGGGAGTACGGTCGTTCCGAGTGTCTGTAGGGGCATCCATGGGTTGTGGTTTCGGATACCGCGCCGCGAAAGCGGCGAGACTATCCGACCAGAAGGAAGTTGACTATCGCAGCGAGCACTAAGAGGACGGCGACGACAACGGTCGCATTGAAAAGGAATTTTTCAGCGCCTCTGCGCTTGTAGAACGTAGACGCGAAGTTATCGCCTCCGAAGGCTCCGCCGAGGGTGGCGCCGCGCTGTTGCAGCACGATGCCTACGATGAGGAGTATTGCGAGGGTAATTTCTGCGTACGGCAGTGCCGGAACGAGTGCCTCCATCTGTAGGCCAAAGACTAGCACGAACGGGGAGTGCGGCGCAAGAAGGTTTTTCAGGGGGTGAGGATGAGGAGTTCGACGGAATCGGGGCGCACCGAAATGCGGAGCGTTCCTGATCCGGGCCACGCGCGTTCTTCTTTTGCCGGATGTCCGTACGTCTCGTTCTCGATGTCCGCGAGTGCGGACCGATATGCGGCCACGCGCGTATCGGCGGGCGCGAGCATCGCTTTCTCGAGGCGGCTCGTCGCCTCCGCGAGGTGGGGGAACACATTCCCGTGATCAGCGTCAACGACGAATTGGGTCATATGCGTCCACGGGCCGCGCACTGAAATGTCGACCGACGTGCCGCTTCGAGCCCCCGCCGGCGCCGCTCCGGCGCCGAGAAGTTCCTCAGATAGTTTCTTCGTATTCTCGCTCATGAGGCTCGTCGGCGCATATCGCGCTATGAGTATGTACAACGCCGTGCCGTTCTTGCCCGCCGCTACCTTTATATAGGGATCGCTCGACGTCGCTGCGACGAAGTCGCTCCCGGTTAACTTCGATGCGAGTTCGAACGCATGAAGTGTCGCGCGCGGGATAGCTCCGGCGGCGAACATTCCGCCGTAGTAGCCCGCGCCGCCGGGGTCGAGATACATCTGGAATGATTGCGCCGTGACACCGGTTTCGTGCATGGCGATGACCGAAGCGATCGCATAGGCGGCATCGACGTTCGTCGCGTTCAGATCGCCCTCAGGGTAAGGAGGCACCGGTGCGATATTCCACTCCGTGATGATGAGGGGCGTTTCGCGCGCGTATCCGGCCGAAACGAGCGCGCTCCGGATGACCGGAACGGCGAGCGGATAATAGGTCACGGGATCGTAGTAGAACGAATGCCACGAGAAGAAATCGACGGGCATTCTCGAAAGCCCGAGCTCCGGCATGGGGGTTGATGCGGCGCGCTTGAGGAATTGCTTGAACAGGAAATCCTTCGACTGTATGAGCCCCGCCGCTTCCTGGTACGCGCCGGACGCTTGCATGCGCTTAAGGGTGCCGGCAGTGCCGATGCCCGACAGCTCCGAGATGCCCGGGCCGCCTATCTTCGCCTTCGGGTCCGCGCGCCGAGCACCGAGCACGGAATAGTAGTACTGGCGCATGAAATCATCGAACGAACCGTAATAGTAGTAGTTCGGTTCGTTCCACGCCTCATAGTAGGCATCGAGCCCCAGTTCTCCGTTGAAGTGCTTGACGACGGCGCGAACGACTTCGCTCCAGGCGGAATAATCGCGCGGAGGGTTCACGCGGAAGAGCGGCTGGTTCGGCCCCTTCACCTCCGTGTCGTCGGTCGTCGACGCGATGAATCGAGGCGTACCGTCGAGTATGAAGAGCACGCGGCCGCCTTTCTTCGCATACGCCTTGAGGAATGGATCGAGCGGGTAAGAAGCGAGACGCTTCTCGAGATCGTCCATGCTGGTCGCCTTCGAAAGAAGCGTGTCCCCAAGGCTCACGCGCGTGAGCCCGGGCGGCGACTCGAGAACGCGTTCGGCGACGAGACCGAAGGCGGGAGGGAGGACCCAGATGTTGCCGCTCATGCCGAAGAGCCGGGACGACGCGGGTTCAGTCGCGCCCGTATCGACGTCGATCCTCGCGACCGCGGCTGTCTGCGGCGGGGATGCCTCAAGGGAGCGATTCAGCAGGATGCCGAAGACGGCAAGGACGAAGACAACGGTCGCGTAAAGCGCGAATGAGCGGTACCAGGGCAATAGGACGCTCTCTTCCATCAGGTATTTTCAGAGTAGCATGATAGTTGCGCGGGGTACTCGTTTTCCGGTATAGTCGGGGCATCAGGGCGGGTTCGATTTATTCATTTATATAGATAATAGAAAAGCACTATGGCAAAGAAGCTGCAGCTTATGCCGCTTGGCGACCGCATCGTAGTGTTGCCGGCGGATACGGATGGCGAGAAGAAGCTCGCGTCCGGCATTATCATCCCCGAGACCGTCGCGAAGGATAAGGTCATGCAAGGCAAGGTCGTCGCGGTCGGCAAAGGCCGCCGTACGGACTCCGGCGCGCATCTCTCGCCGGAAGTCTCCGTCGGCGATGTCGTGCTTTTCAAGAAGCCGTGGGAGGAGCCCATCAAGATCGACGGCACGGAATACTTCGTGCTCTCGGAAGGGGAGATCCTCGGTATCCGCAGTTAATTTTCTACCACTATGGCAAAACAGATCCTTTTCTCCGAAGATGCGCGCAAGGCGATAGCCAAGGGCGTCGAACAGGCGGCGCATGCCGTGAAAGTGACGCTCGGACCCC
Organism: Minisyncoccota bacterium; assembly: GCA_035718415.1. GTDB lineage: Bacteria > Patescibacteriota > Minisyncoccia > Phycocordibacterales > Phycocordibacteraceae > C7867-001. Next base: position 4,605 of record DASTHB010000003.1, read on the forward strand.
GCGGGCGTAACGTGGTGCTCGAGAAGAGCTACGGGGGACCCCGCATCACGAACGACGGCGTCAGCATC
>DASTHB010000004.1:0-9447 GCA_035718415.1 Minisyncoccota bacterium
ATTTTCCCCTTGAATCGCGTCAATTAATGGACTGTTCGTGTTGGACTCGGGCGAGACCATCGACTCTGGATTTGAAGACATTGATCTTCGAAATAGTCGAGTAACGCAGATGTCTTGGACGCGTCCGTAGATTCGGCCGCAATGCGAGCGCGAAGCGAACGCTTAATCTCGTCCACCTTGCTCATTGCAGGTTCATTCGTCCATGCGGCCTTGTACTCATCGAGCTTCGGCCAAATGGTTTCCTCGTCTTCTATTTGCATGACCATGACGATCCTCTGTGGATTGTTTGTCCCGTCGCTAACCCTACCGCGGAAGTCCGTTTCGTCAAGTTTGCTAACATACTCACATGAACATTCCCGGCGGCGTCGCGCATCCCCTGCCTGCGGATCTGCGGAAGGCGCTCGCGCCCGACAAGGCGGCGCTCGCCGCATGGAACGACATCACGCCGCTCGCCAGGAACGAGTGGATCTGCTGGACAATTTCCGTCAAAACGCCGGAAAAGCGGAAGGAGCATATCGACAGAGTGATTTCGGAGCTCAAGGACGGGATGCGTCGTCCCTGCTGTTGGATCGGCTGCACGCACAGGACGGATAAGGCGCTCAGTCCTTCGCAAAAATATATCCTTTCTTCGCGATCGAAAAAGAAGCGCTGACTACCAGCTATAGACATGCACAGCGATGTACATCGCCAACATGCCGATCAGGAATCCGGTCGAGAACACGCTCATGGTCCGAAGATTCGTCGGTTTGCCCGTGTACCAGGCAAACGCATTGATGAGTGCCATGACGACGATGACGGCGACAACGTACATCCACAAGGGTTTCTTGTCCATGCATGAAGTATACCTGTTAAGATCAAGCCGCGTATGAGGCTGTTGCGCTTATACTGATACGGCATGCACATTCATCAGCACCATCTGTCGCTTCGCCGTCGCGGACAGGCCCCGACGGGTATCGCGAAGCTCCGACATCCGATAGACGTCGCGGCATACATCTCAAGCTTCCTCAATCTCGCGTTCAGCACCGATCAAGCGCGCATGATTTGGATGACCCATAACGCTTCCGGCGTCTCGTTCCCCACATGGGCGATGGCCGCCGTCGCGTCGGTCGTCTGGATGCTCTATGGCATCGTGCACAAGGACCGGCTCATCGCGACCGTGAACGCCATATGGATAATCCTTTCCCTGTTCATCCTCGCGGGCGTAGCCCTGTATCAGTAAGAGGAATTTCCTAATCGAAGCTTCATCGGCCCGCGCAGTATACTTGCGCGATGAGAAGTCACGCAGCTCAGCTCGTGATTGCTGCAGTAGTCGTCCTCGCGCTCGCTGGAGGTGTCGCCTACGAACATGCACAGGTGACTCAACTGCACGGTTCTGTCGCGTCGCTTGAAGTGGCGCTGTCACAGCTTGCAAGCACGACGAGCTCGGTCGCTTCGTCGACTGCGGCAAATATCGCCGCGCTCTCGAAGTCGGCCACCGGCACGCCGCAGAAGACGCCGAACCAGCAGTTACAAGACGCGGTCGCCGAAGTGACGCCGGGGGTGGTATCCATCGTCGAAAGCCAAGTGGTACCCCTTTTACGAGTCACCTATGAGAATCCATTCGGGAACGACCCGTTCTTCCGCGATTTCGGCGTGCAGGTACCGGTGTATCACCAGGTCGGCACGACGACACAGCAGGTCGCTGCCGGTACTGGATTCATCGTGCGCTCCGGAGGCTACATCATCACGAACCGTCACGTCGTCGCCGATTCGAACGCCACATATACCGTTCTTCTGCCGAATGGCAAGAAACTGATCGGAACGGTGATATGGCGCTCGCCGTCGCAAGATCTCGCCGTCGTGAAGATACCGGGCAGCGATTATCCGACCGTCCCGCTCGGCAACTCTTCGGATCTCAGGGTAGGGCAGACGGTATTCGCCGTCGGCAATGCGCTCGGGCAATACAGCAATTCAGTATCAGTCGGCATCGTTTCGGGTCTTAATCGGACCATTACGGCCGCGAACGAAGCGGGGGCGACCGAGACGCTCGCCGGCGTCATTCAGACCGACGCGGCAATAAATCCGGGTAACTCAGGAGGACCGCTCGTCGGCCTCGACGGGAAGGCCGTCGGCGTCAATGTAGCCGTCGTCCAAGGGTCGGCCAACATCAGTTTTGCGATGCCCATAAGCCAGGTCGTCCGCGCTCTCGCGAATCTGGGAATATAGGGCGTAATCTGGTAAGGTAGACCAGTACGCGCTCTTAGCTCAGTTGGTTAGAGCGTTCGCCTCACACGCGAAAGGTCAAAGGTTCGAATCCTTTAGAGCGCACCAGCAAAGCGGAAGCCAACTGCTTGGCTTTTGCTATGCTGGTGCGAGCCGCAGCGTTGTTCGGCCACCCGGCCGAACCGCGAGGCGGGGTCGCACAAATCCGCGGACGACGGCGAGCGGATTATGCGTGACCACAAAAGGGAGGTGTTCTGTGTCGGGCCGGAGTATGCCGGTAGTACGCACGCTTCGGGTGCGTGTAGACCGGGTTCAATTCCCGGCGGCCCGACAGAGAACATCTCCCCAGAATAAAATCGGGCTGTAGTATACCGGTAGTACGCGTCCATGGGGTGGATGTAGACCGGGTTCGATTCCCGGCAGCCCGACCCGGCGGTGAAAAGAATAATCGGGCGTGATACCATGCCGGCACGGGCTATTAGCTCAGTTGGTAAGCACAGCTTCCTGGCTGCACTTGCCTCGCAATAATAAAGCGATAGATTTATGATTGGTTCGGCTCGTTTGCCAGTAGAGCGTCGTCATTTTCACCCGAGCACTAAATGGGCCTGTAGCTCAATTGGTAGAGCGCGTCATTCGCATTGACGAGGTAAGGGGTTCGAATCCCCTCAGGTCCACAAATCGATACGCCCCTATTTAGTGCCGGGCGCATTGACGAGGTCAGCGGTTCGGATCCGCTCTGGTCCCCAGAATCTGCCAAGTGCTACACTGGATGCATATGAACGGATATGTCACAGAGATCGAAAAGAAGGCGCTTGCGAACGACAATTTCCGCGCCGTGCTCTATACCGATAAGAACAGTCAGCTCGTGCTCATGTCGCTGTTGCCGGGAGAAGACATCGGCGAGGAGGTGCATGACGTCGATCAATTCCTGCGGGTGGAGCAGGGTACCGGCACGGCCGTCCTGAACGGCATCGAGCATCCGGTGACGGACGGCAGCGCCATCGTCGTCCCGAAGGGAACGAAACACAACATCATAAACGGCAGCACTGGACCGATGAAGCTCTACACGCTCTATATGCCTCCGCATCACCGGGACGGTACGGTCCACAAGACGAAAGCCGATGCGGAAGCCGACACGGGCGATGAATTTCGCGGCGAAACGACGGAATAATTGTCTCGAGCGAACGTTCTAGGTATACTCGGTCACATCTATGGGTGAATTGCATATTTCGCTTGCGGCGGAACGTCTCGGCACGTTCCTCGGCATTCCCATCACGAACACGCTCATCACGGAGTGGTCGGTCATGCTCATTCTCGTCATCGGTGCGTTTTTCATCGGGCGCAATCCCACGATGATACCCTCGAAAGTGCAGGCGGCCTTCGAATGGGTATTCGAGTATGTCCTTCAGTTCATGGAAGAGACGCTCGGCAGCCGCAGTCTCGCCATCCGCTTTTTTCCTCTCATCGCTACTATCTTTTTATTCATTCTATTGTCCAATTGGTTCGATTTCATACCGTTCATGGGCGCCATCGGTTTCTACCTGCCCGTCGGGGAGGGGAAGGAGTTCGTGCCGCTCTTCCGCGCGGTCAATACTGACCTCAATGTGACCTTGGCCATGGCGGCCATCGCCTACCTCGTCATCGAGATAACGGGCATCGTGACCCTCGGTTTCTTGAAGTATGGCTCGAAATTTGTTAACTTTAAGCAAGGCGCGATCGGATTTTTCATGGGACTCATCGAGTTCGTGAGCAATCTGGCGCGCCTGGTCTCGTTCTCGTTCCGACTTTTCGGCAATGTATTCGCCGGCGAAGTCCTCATAGCGGTTATTGTCAGTTTCTTGCCGTTCGTTCTGCCCGTACCTTTGATGCTCTTCGAGACTTTCGTAGGGTTCGTGCAAGCAGCGATATTCGCGCTCCTGACGCTGGTTTTCATAAAGATAGCGATCTCGGAGCCGCACGGGGAAGCAGCGCATTAATCGGTTTACCAGCCGTTTTTTTATTTTTTACCCCATACGTATGGACCCAGTTGCAGCAAAGACCATCGGCATGGCGCTCGCCGTCGGCCTTGGCGTCATCGGCCCGGGCATCGGCCTCGGCATCCTTGCCGGCAAGGCTCTCGAAGCCATCGGCCGCAATCCGGAAGCTTCCGGAACGATCACGACCACGATGTTCATCGGCATCGCGTTCACCGAAGCGCTCGCGATCTTCGCGCTCGTTGTTGGCTTCATTATCAAGTTCACGTAGTCGAGCTCGCTAGAAGCTCGACTGCTTCGTTACGGGGCTCAGCGATTTCCTCCGTCGTACCACGGAGTACGCCTCCAGAAATCGCATTCCCGTGCCTTGCATTCGGAACCTCTAGCGAACTCTTAAAGCTTTATTCACATGACGGCGGTACTTCAAGCATTCGGCATCGATTGGCACTTGCTCATCGTCAACGCGATCAACTTCGCGCTCTTGCTTGCCGCCCTCTGGTACTTCCTTTACGGACCGCTCACCCGCATCCTCGAGGAGCGCCGACAGAAGATCGCGCAGGGCGTCGCGGAGGCCGAGGAGGCGCATAAGAAGCTCGAAGAGATCGAGGGCGCGCGTTCCTCGATGCTCGCGGATGCCGGGAAGGAAGCCGAAGCGGTGCTCGCGCATGCGCGCGAGAACGCCGCGAAGAAGGAGCACGAGCGTGTGACAGCCGGCGAACAGGCTGCTGCGCGCATGGTGAAGGAAGCGGAAGCACAGGCCGCGGAGCTCAAGTCGCGCGCCATCGCGGAGAGCCGCGAGGAGATCGCGAAGCTCATCGTCCTTGGTGCCGAGAAGGCGCTCATCAAAAAATAAAATGTCGCTTGCTTCAGCTTACGCCCGCGCCATACACGACGTCCGCAAGGAAAAGAAAGTCGAGGACTCCTCGCTCATCGCTTCAGCCATCGCGGCGATGAAGCGCCGTCGGCACGAGAAGCTTCTGCCGCAGGTGCTTGAGGAATACAAGCGCCTCGAGAAGGAACAGCGAGACGAGTACGTCGTGCGTGCGCCGAGCGAGCGCGAAGTGAACGACGGTATCGATAAACTGCGCGAGTTCGGCGTTGCTGAGTACCCGCGTATCGTCATCGACGAGAAGCTGGTCAAGGGCTACGTCGTAGAAGGGAAGGATTTCCGGTATGACGCGAGCGCCAAGCGTTCGCTCGTTGACCTTTATAAGCGTTTAACCGCCTAGTCATGGAATCATTCGTCGAACAGTTCAAACGTGAGATATCGGGCTTCGCCCCGAGCGCGGAACGCGAGCGCACCGGCATCGTTCGGAAGGTCGGCGACGGCGTTGCGGAGATCGACGGTCTCACAGGCGCGGTCATGTCGGAGATGATCCGCTTTGATCTCACGGCGAAGAAAGGCGTGGCGGACGCGATAGCGGGCGCAAAAGACGTCTACGGCGTCGTGCTCAACCTCGAAGAAGACATCGTGCGCGCCATCGTGCTCGGCGATGCCGGCCTCATTTCCGAAGGCACGGTCGCGGTCTCTACCGGAGAGGTGCTTTCCATACCGGTCGGCGATGCGCTCATCGGCCGAGTCGTCTCGCCGCTTGGCGAACCGGTGGACGGCCTCGGCCCCATACAGGCGGAGAAGCGCAATCCGATAGAGCGCGAAGCGTACGGCGTGATGGCGCGCCAGTCCGTGAACGTGCCGCTCCACACCGGCATCAAGGCCATCGACTCGATGATCCCGATAGGCCGCGGCCAGCGCGAGCTCATCATCGGCGACCGTTACACGGGTAAGACGACTATCGCCATCGACACCATCCTGAACCAGAAGAACGAACCGGCGGAGCATCGCCCGATTTGTATTTACGTTTCCATCGGTCAGAAGGAGTCGAAGACCGCGCGGCTCGTGCAAACGCTCAAGGAAAAAGGCGCGATGGAGTATTCCATCGTCGTCGATGCGGGCGCCGCGTCGCCGGCCGCGCTTCAGTACCTCGCTCCGTTCGCCGGAGCGGCCATCGGCGAATATTTCATGCAAAAAGGGAAGGACGGTCTCATCATCTACGACGATCTGTCGAAGCATGCGGTCGCGTACCGCGAGCTCTCCCTTCTTCTCCGCCGCCCGCCGGGTCGTGAAGCGTATCCGGGCGACGTGTTCTATCTCCACTCCCGCCTTCTTGAGCGTGCGGCGCGCCTCTCTGCCGACCTCGGCGGCGGTTCGCTCACGGCACTTCCCATCATCGAGACGCAGGAAGGCGACATCTCGGGCTACATCCCGACGAACGTCATCTCCATTACGGACGGGCAGATATTCCTCGAGACCGACCTCTTCAACAAGGGCATGCGCCCGGCCGTGAACGTGGGCAATTCGGTGTCGCGCGTGGGCAGTTCCGCGCAGACGAAGGCCATGAAGAAAGTCTCGGGCAAGATAAAGCTCGAGCTCGCGCAGTTCCGCGAACTCGAGGCGTTCATGCAGTTCTCGCAGGACCTCGATGCCGACACGAAGCGCCGTATCGACTTCGGAAACCGCCTCACGGCCGTCCTGAAGCAGAAGAACGGCGCACCGCTCCACTTTGCCGCACAGGCCGCCATCCTCTATGCCGCTACGAACGGTTGGCTTGCGGACGTCGTTGTCGCGCGCGTGGGCGAGTTCGAAGAAAAGCTCATTGCATACCTCGAGCGCGAAGCCGCTGACATCTTGCCCGCGATCGAGAAGGCCAGGGACCTCACCGCCGACATAGAGGAGAAGCTCAAGGATGCGCTCCAATGCTTTAAGGAAACGCACACTGACCTCTTCTCGGGCAACTAGTCATTATGGCCGGACTCAAAGCGATAAAACTGAAGATCCGTTCGATAGACAAAACGCGCAAAGTGACGCAGGCGATGGAGGCCGTCTCGGCCGCGAAGATGCGCAAGTCGCAGGCGGCCGCGCTTTCCGGCCGCGCGTACGCTCGCGCCGCGATGTCGACGCTTTCGCGCGTGTCCGGCACGGCAGACATGGCCTCGCATCCGCTCGCGAAGAACCGCGACGTGAAGAAGGCGATGTACATCGTCATCACGAGCGATAAGGGGCTTGCCGGCGGCCTCAATTCCGGAGTGCTTCGCGCCGCGTACGCGGACGTGACGTCGCTCGGACTCCAGCCGAAAGACGTTTCCATCATCGCCGTCGGCCGCAAAGCATTCGAATTCTTCACGCGCCGCGGCTACGAAGTAGAGGCCTTCCATTTCAATACTGCCGATACGGTGTCCGAAGGGCTCATGAGCGAGATCATGCACGAGTCGGCCGACCGCTTCGCGAAAGGCAACACCGATCTCGTGCGCATCGCGTACCAGAATTTCATATCGACGTTCGAACAGCGCCCGACCATCCGCACCATCTTTCCGCTCTCGCTCACCGAGCTCGCGAAAGTCGTCGCCGACATCACCCCGGCCAAAGGCAAATTCGCGGAGAAAACGGCTGAGGCGCCGTCGGCGTACACCATCGAGCCGTCGCCCGAAGAAGTGCTTTCGGCCATCCTGCCGAAGCTCGCGAGCATCTTCGTCTATCACGCCCTCCTCGAGTCGCACGCGTCCGAGCACTCGGCGCGCATGGTGGCGATGAAGGCGGCTTCGGACAAGGGCGAGGAGATGGAGCACGAGCTCACGCTCGAGTTCAACAAGGCGCGCCAGGCGGCAATCACCCGCGAGGTGTCGGAGATTACGGGCGGCATGGAGGCGATGACGGGCAAATAATTACAAATTTATGAAAAACGCTATGACTGGAGAAATAAAGCAGGTGATCGGTCCCGTGGTGGACGTGTACTTCCCGGACGAGCATCTTCCGGCGCTTCGTAATGCTGTGACGACGAAGGCCGGAGACCGTCCGGTCACGCTCGAAGTCGCCCAGCACATCGGCATGGGCCGCGTGCGCACCATCGCGCTCCAGGACACGACCGGGCTCACGCGCGGCGCCCCCGTGCATGACACCGGCGCTCCCGTCTCCGTCCCGGTAGGCGAGAAGACCCTCGGCCGCCTCTTCAACGTCATAGGCGAGACCATCGACGGCAAGGGCGCGCTCGAAGGCATCCCGACCTCTCCCATCCACCGCGACCCGCCGACCTTCGCCGACCAGCGCACGAAGGCGGAAGTTTTCGAGACGGGACTCAAGTCCATCGACCTCCTCGCGCCGTTCATCCGCGGCGGCAAGGTCGGCCTCTTCGGCGGCGCGGGAGTGGGCAAGACCGTCGTCATGCAGGAGCTCATCCACAACGTAGCGAAGGCCCACAGCGGCTTCTCGGTGTTCGCGGGAGTCGGCGAGCGCGTGCGCGAAGGCAACGACCTCTATCACGAAATGACCGACACGGGCGTCATAGACAAACTCGCGCTCGTCTTCGGCCAGATGAACGAGGTGCCGGGCGCCCGCGCCCGAGTCGGCCTCACCGGCCTTACGATGGCCGAGCACTTCCGCGACGAGATGGGGAAGGACGTCCTCCTGTTCATGGACAACATCTTCCGCTTCGTGCAGGCGGGGTCCGAAGTCTCCTCGCTCCTCGGCCGCATCCCGTCGGCCGTGGGATACCAGCCGACCTTGGCCGAGGAAATGGGCCAGCTCCAGGAGCGCATCACGTCCACGAAGTCGGGCTCCATCACCTCCGTGCAGGCCATCTACGTGCCTGCGGACGACCTCACCGATCCCGCGCCGGCGACGACCTTCACCCACCTCGACTCGACCATCGTGCTCTCCCGCGCGCTCGCGTCGCTTGGCATCTATCCGGCCGTCGATCCGCTCGAATCGAGCTCGACCGCCCTTGATCCGGATATCGTGGGCGAGGAGCACTACCGCACTGCGCTCGAGACCAAGCAGGTCCTCCAGCGCTACAAGGACCTCCAGGACATCATCGCAATACTGGGCATCGAGGAACTCTCCGAAGAGGACAAACAGCTCGTGTATCGCGCCCGCAAGATACAGCGCTTCCTCTCCCAGCCGTTCCATGTGGGCGAAGTGTTCACGGGGCGCCCGGGCGTGTACGTACCGCTCGAGGAGACGGTGCGCAGTTTCCGCGAGATCCTCGACGGAAAGCACGACGACAAGCCGGAAGGCGCCTTCTACATGAAAGGCGGCATAGACACGGTCGTTGCGGAAGAAGAGGCGAAATAGCCATGCACGTGGTCATCGCAAAGGTGAACGAGTCGTACTTCGACGGCGAAGCCGAGTCCGTGACGCTTCCGGGTGCCGAAGGCGAGCTCACCATCCTCGCGGACCACATGCCGCTCGTTACCACGCTTAAGAAAGGCACGGTGACCG
>DASTHB010000005.1:0-2501 GCA_035718415.1 Minisyncoccota bacterium
GGCTCAATTCGAATAGGCGGTGCAGGCTCTTTTCGCTCAATCGCATGCGTGTATCTCCATGCCGCAGGGCAGTAGGGAACTATGACGGCCGAAGCATAAAGGCAATATTTCTGCTATAACAAGAGCGCACTGGAGGCGTCGCATAGTGGTCTAGTGCACCGCCTTGGAAAGGCGGCAGGCTCGAAAGGGTCTCGAGAGTTCGAATCTCTCCGCCTCCGCAAAATTAAGTCCTCGCAATTTTGCGGAGGCGAGCCCTGCTGGGAGCAGGGCGTGAGAGATTCGAAGACCTTGCGAGCATATTTCGCGATTTCCTGAAGCGAAATATCCGCAAGGTGTACTGAAACTGTAAGTTTCGAATCTCTCCGCCTCCGCTCGCTATAACTAGAAAGTACGCGACATTCAGGAGTTTTTCATCACCTGTCCCGTACACTTACAGCCGGTCGTATTAGAAATAACACCATTGGCGTATGAACAAGGAACATCACCAGGGCGGACACCAGCAGGGCGGTGCTGCGACCAAGGACAAGACTCGCGAAGACGAGATGAACATGCAGGACGAGCGCGAGGAGCCGGGAAATAATCAATAAGCAATACGGACCGCGAACGCCACGCTTCCTCCGCGTGGCGTTCGCGTCCTGCCGAAACTATGAACCGCTTCACCCCATGGCTCATCGGAGCCGCGACCCTAATCGCCGGCGTCGTATTTGTCACGACGTTCGTTCATGCGGTTTACTATGCGCCGGATACCGAAGCGCCTCCTTCGCCCTCGCTCGCGTCAGCCGCCGCATCGATACCATCCGCAGTGAAGCCGGTGCGTCTCATCGTGCCGGCGCTCGGCATAGATGCGAACGTTCAGCAACTCGGGATCAATGCGAAGGGCGCGATGATGGCGCCGTCGAACTTCACTGATGTCGGCTGGTATAGGTACGGGACGGTTCCCGGGCATGTGGGCAGCGCGGTCATCGATGGGCATGTCGACAACGGGCTCGGGCTCGATGGCGTCTTCAAACACCTGGGCGACGTACAAAAAGGCGACGATATATACATAGAGGACCAGAACGGCAAAAAACTGCACTTCATCGTCGACGACGTGCAGATCTATCCTTTCGACGCGTCCCCGGCGCAAAAAATATTCGGACAAACGGATAGCGCACGCTTGAACCTCATAACGTGCGCCGGCACCTGGGTGAAAGGGCAGAGGACCTACAACGAGCGCCTGGTCGTCTATTCAAAATTAGCGCCTTCATGATCCGTTCATAAGACCAGATAGGTGCGATACGTCTAGTTCACAAGCCCTTCACGTTCGGCTATACTTGCCGGAGTGAAGTTTACATTAAGTGCGTATTTTCGTGTCTTGGGTGCGTTTTTCCTCACTACCGCTCTCAGTATCGGCGCCTTCAGCTCCACTGCTCACGCGTCCAATACCTCGCAATTCGATATTGCAACGATCATAACGCTCGCGAATGCCGACCGCGCTGCTAATGGCGCGCCGGCTCTCACGGAGGACACGCTCCTTGACTACGCGGCGCAGCTGAAAGCGAACGATATGGCAGCCAAGGGATATTTCGCACACGTGAGTCCCGACGGGAAGACGCCGTGGTACTGGTTCAAGCAAGTCGGGTACTACTACTACGACGCGGGCGAGAACCTCGCTCAAGGATTCGCCGATGAGGAGACGCTCAACACGGCCTGGATGAATTCGCCGACGCATCGCGCGAACATCATGAACCCGGTCTATAAGAAAGTCGGTATCGGTGTGGCGACGGGCATGTACGAAGGCAGGCAGGTCGTCTTCGTCGCGCAGGAATTCGCCAATCCGTACATGAGCGAACCGACCTTAGCCAAGGCTCCAGCGGTTCCCACGGTCGCTCAGGCGGTCACGACGAGCGTGCCGCAGACGATAACCGTGAATACGAGCGCCGCTCCGGTAACGACGACCCCGGCTCCTGCCGTACAGAAGTCAGTTGCAGCCAAGAAACCAGTGCGACGAACGACCATGCGCGTTTCCTCGGTCAAGCGCGCAGCGGTCGCGGCGGTACTTCCGAAAAAGCGAGTTTCCGTCAGCCGTTCTCTCGCGGTCGCGAAGTAGACCTCGAGCTCGATGAGAAAACAAAAACCCCGGCTGAGCCGGGGTTTTTGTTTTCCGTTGATACTGCTCTCGCTTCAGCTGTTAGATGAAGCGTCGGCGTGCGAAGTAAATCGCGCCGAGGATGACGCCCGCGGCCGAGACCGCGAGGGCGAGGATGGTGTCGAGAGCGTTTCCGCCCGCGCCGGTGCTCGGAACGCGAGGGTTCGATGTCGATGCGCCAAGCACTGAGCCGCCGCCCGTGGAAGGCGAGGTGGAGGTGCCAAGCACCGATCCGCCGCCGCCGCCACCGGTCGCGCCGATGCTGCCCGCACCGCCACCGCCGCCACCTCCGGAGCTGCCGCCACCGCCGCCTACGGTGCCGGATACGCTCGAGCCTCCGACGGTGCCCGAAAGCGAACCGGTGCTGCCCACC
>DASTHB010000006.1:0-3343 GCA_035718415.1 Minisyncoccota bacterium
GGGCGGTCAATACATTCGCGATCGGTCCCTATCGCATTTCGGAAACCAACCAGCCGAACTACACGGCGACGTTCACGGGTGATTGCGATGCGACCGGGAATCTCATGCTTGCCGCAGGGGAGCATAAGTCGTGCACCATCACGAACAAGTTCGTTCCTCCGACGGCGACCATCCAGGTGATCAAGGTCGTCACGAATACGGGCGGCGGAACGAAACAGGTCTCCGACTTCCCGCTCTTCGTCGACGCAACGCGCGTCACGAGCGGGGCAGTGGGCGTCTTTAACCCCGGGTCGTACGTCATCTCCGAAACCAACCTCCCGAATTACACCGCGACCTTCAGCGGCGACTGCAATGCGTCGGGCCAGCTCTCGCTTTCGGCGGGGGACCACAAGGTCTGTACGATAACGAATACCTTCGTGCCGCCCACGACGACGATCAAGGTGACGAAAGTGGTCGTGAACACGGGAGGTGGAACGAAGCAGGTCTCCGACTTCCCGCTCTTCGTCGGCTTCACTCGCGTCACGAGCGGACAAGTGACCACGATCGCTCCGGGCAACTACACCGTCTCCGAGACCAACCAGCCGAATTATGTGGCATCGTTCAGCGGCGACTGCGACGCGAGCGGACGGGTGAGCCTTGCGCTGGGCGATCATAAATCCTGCACTATCACGAACACGTTCGCGCCGCCTGCGGCCATCGTCTGCACGCTCTCGGCGAGCCCTTCGACCATCGCATCCGGCAGTTCCTCGACCTTGTCGTGGACGACTCGTAACGCAACGTCATTCACGATCGATCGCGGCATCGGTTCTGTGACTCCGGTCGCGGCGGGTGCGACGACGACGTCGCCCACCGTCACGACCGTCTATACGGGAACCGCAACGGGCGCAGCGGGGACCGCGACCTGCAGCGCCACCGTTACGGTGACGGCAACGCCGCCGAGCGGCATCGCCTGCACGCTTTCGGTCAGCCCGAATTCCATCACGTCCGGCGGGTCCGCGACCTTGTCGTGGACGACCTCCAGCTCGACCTCATTCGTCATCGATCACAACATCGGCAGCGTGACGCCCGTCGCCGGCGGCTCTCTGACGGTATCTCCGACGCTTACAACCACGTATACCGGCGTAGCTTCGAACGCCACGGCGTCGACCACCTGCGCGGCTTCCCTCATCGTTAACGGGGGTGGCGGAGGTGGTGGCGGGGGAGGCGGTGGCGGTGGCGGAGGCGGTGGCGGCGGTCCTCTTCCGACCATCACGCTCGCAGCTCTGCCGCGGGTAAGCTCTCAGCCTCTTGCCTACCTTTATCTCTCGCAGATCCCGTACACGGGGCTCGATCTCGGACCTGTCGGAACCGTTCTCTATTGGCTCACGCTCATTCTCGCAGCGCTCGCTGCTGCGTACGGGGTGCTGTTCTACGTCGCTCCTGCCATCAATCGTCGTATTCAGGAATTTTTCGCGAACGTCGGAGCCACGCTCGCCAATGAGCAGAAGCTCGCGGCGGCCTATGCGCAGTCGCATGCCGCTCCTGTGCCTCCTCTGGTACGCGAGCCCGAGCCGGCGTATAGGGCGACAGAAGCTCCTGAAGCGCCGCGCAGCTATTCGACCTACGACGGTTTCAAATCGTTCTCGCACAACGGCGCCCTCTCGATAGAGGACATCGTGAAGAGCTTGTCGCGCCAGCAGTCGCCGGCCATCGAACCCGCTCGACCGCCTGCGCCCCAGCACGTGGAGCCGGCTGCTCGCCGCGCCGAGCCGGTCTATGAGAACGTGGAACCGATCTATGACAACGTCGATCCGATCGACGAGCAACCGGAAGCGGGCGCGACCTCGTCGCATGTGCGCGGCTTCGCCGCCGCGCTCCTCGAAGGCGATCGCGCAGGGGTCTTCGCCGGTCTCCGCCAGCATGTACGTGGCGGCGGCGCACCGGAGAAGCTCATATCGGAGCTCGCCTGCCTTCTTGACGATGCATATCGCGCTCGCATCGACGGCACGCCGGTCGACGGAGAGATCTCTCGCATGACCGCTCGGCTCCAGACGCCGGTCCTCGAACGCCTCGTGTCAGCGCTTACGACGGCGATAGATTCGAGCTATTCCGCAGGCGCGACCGGAGCGAAGCTCGCGCTCACTCGCGCGCTCGGCATCTTAGGTGCGTAACAAAGAAAGACCCCGCGGAAGCGGGGTCTTTCGTTCTACATATTGGTGCGCTTTCGTACGTGCTCGAGCATCGGAGGTATGAATTCCTCGAGCTTCACGGTCTGCTTGTCGCCCTTGCGATTGTTCTCGACGGTGATCGTGCCGTTCTTCGTCTCCTCATCGCCGACGACGATGGTGGCCGGTATCTTGTCCATCTTCACTTCGCGGATGCGCTTGCCCAAAGAATCGCCCGCGCGCACCTCGGCACGTATGCCGCGCTTCTTGAGCTCGTCGAGGATGCTATTCGCGTATGCCGTGTGGCCATCGCCCACAGGAAGAACGGCTATCTGGACGGGCGAAAGCCAAAGAGGGAATGCCCCCTGGACGTGCTCGATAAGAACCGACAGGAAGCGCTCGATCGAGCCCATGATGGCGGCGTGTATCATCACGATGCGTTCCTTTTCGCCTTTTTCGTTTATGCACGTGAGGTCGAAGCGCTCCGGCATGTTCATGTCGAGCTGTATGGTCGCGACCTGCCACAGGCGGCCGTGGGCGTCCTCGGCCATGAAGTCGAGCTTCGGCCCGTAGAATGCCGCTTCACCGACGCCGGGTATCGTCTCGGCGCCTTTGTCATGCGCGATGGACGTGAGCATGTCCTCGGCCATCTTCCAACGCGCCTTGTCGCCCAGGTACTTCTCCGTGTGCTCGGGGTCGTGGAAGGACAGGCGGATCTTCTTCGGCGAGAATCCGAAGGCGCTGTAGAACTCATTGATGATGTCCCAGATGCGCGTGAATTCCTCTTTCACCTGCGATTCGCGGCAGAACGTGTGTGCGTCGTCCTGCGTGAACGCGCGGACGCGCGAGAGGCCGTTCAACTCGCCGGACTGCTCGTCGCGGTAGCACATGGTCGTATTCGCGTACCGTTGGGGAAGCTCGCGGTAGCTCCACGGCCGGCGCGCATAGATCTGCGTGTGGTGCGGGCAGTTCATCGGCTTCAGCGCGAATTCATCGCCCTCGCGCGTCGTCACGTGGAAGAGGTCGTCCTTGAATTTCTCCCAGTGCCCGCTTTTCTCGTAGAGGTCCTTCTTCGTGATGTGCGGGATCTCGACTTTCTCGAAGCCTTGCTTCTTGCGGAGCTCCCAGACGAACTCATCGAGCAGGTTCCGGAGGATGGTGCCCTTCGGGGTCCAGAGGGGAAGTCCCGAACCGACCAG
>DASTHB010000007.1:0-2627 GCA_035718415.1 Minisyncoccota bacterium
CCAAGTATCGCCTCGTTATGGATTACCACCCTGGTGCCGGCCCGTCAATTTCTGAACGAGAATAAATGCTTTGTATTTGCTATAGTTTCTTTCAATGCCCGATAAATTCCTGAAGCCCTACGATCCGGTCGCGACCGAACCGCGCGTCTACGCCGAGTGGGCGAAAAGCGGTCTGTTCAGTCCGGACGAGTGCGTGAAGCAAGGCGTTGCGAAGCCCGATGCGCCGACCTTCTCCATGGTGCTCCCGCCGCCGAACGTTACCGGCCGCCTCCATATGGGCCACGCGCTCATGCTCGCCGTCGAGGACGTCTTCACTCGCTACAAGCGCATGCGCGGCTTCCGCACCCTATGGCTGCCCGGCACGGACCATGCCGCTATCGCGACCCAATCCGTCGTCGAGAAACAAATAAAGAAAGACGAGGACAAGAGCCGCCACGACATCGGCCGCGAGGAGCTTCTGAAGCGAATCGAGACGTTCGCGTCCGCGAGCCGCGACACGATCATCGGCCAGCTGAAGGCGATGGGAGCCTCCCTCGATTGGAGCCGCGAAGCGTTCACGCTCGATGAATCGCGCAGTCGCGCGGTCCGCACGATATTCAAGAAAATGAGCGATGACGGGCTCATCTACCGCGGTCTTCGCATCGTGAATTGGGACCCGAAAGGACAGACCACCATTTCAGACGACGAGATCGTCTACGAAGAGCGCCCCGCGAAGCTCTATACATTCCGTTACGCGAAAGACTTCCCTATTCCGGTCGCGACGACGCGCCCTGAGACCAAGGTCGGCGATGTAGCGGTCGCCGTGCATCCGGATGATGCTCGGTACCAGGAGTACGTGGGCAACGAGTACGACGCGGTGTTCTGCGATGTGCCCATCCATGTGAAGATCGTCGCCGACAAGGAGGTGGACCCGGCTTTCGGCACAGGGGCCGTCGGCGTCACGCCTGCGCACAGCATGACCGACTGGGACATTGCTGATCGGCACTTGCTGACCCAAGACCGATCGGTCATTAACGAGTACGCGAAGATGACGGTGCCCGGCCGGCTCGAAGGCAAGAAGACTGCGGAAGCGCGCGAACTCGTGGTCGCTTGGCTTACGAGCGAAGGACTGCTTGAAAAGACTGAGGACATACGCCAGAACATTGCGACGGCCGAACGGACGGGCGGCGTCATCGAACCACTGCCGAAACTTCAATGGTTCATCGACGTGAACAAGAAGATACCGGGCCGCGATAGATCGCTCAAGGAACTCATGCTCGAACCGGTGCGATCGGGCGAGATACGCATCCTGCCTGAGTATTTCGACAAGACCTATTTCCACTGGATAGAACACCTCCGCGATTGGTGCATCAGTCGGCAGATCTGGTACGGGCATCGCATCCCCGTCTGGTACAAGGGCGAGGAGGCGGTCGTCGGAGAGAAGCCGGACGGAGAGGGCTGGGTCCAGGACGAGGATACGCTCGACACCTGGTTCAGTTCCGGGCTCTGGACGTTCTCGACGCTCGGCTGGCCCGATGAGACCATCGACCTCGGCACCTACCATCCGACCGACCTCCTCGAGACCGGCTACGACATCCTCTTTTTCTGGGTCGCTCGCATGATCCTCATGACGGAATACGCGCTCGGCGTCGTACCGTTCAAGACCGTGTATCTGCACGGCCTCGTGCGCGACGCGCAAGGCCGGAAAATGTCGAAATCGCTCGGCAACAACATGGACCCGCTCGATGTCGCCGCGAAATTCGGTGCCGATGCGGCACGCATGGCGCTCGTGGTCGGGAATACGCCTGGCACGGACATGCGGATGAGCGAAGAGAAGATTAAGGGCTACAAACATTTCGCGAACAAGCTCTGGAACATCGCGCGCTTCGTTCTCTCGAACACGGAAGAGGCGGACCCCTCCGCAGCGCTTATAGAAGGCCGCGATCGCGACCATATCGTCAAACTCGACGCGCTTGCGAAGGAAGTTTCGGACGATCTCGATAATTTCCGGGGACATCTCGCCGCTGAGAAGCTCTATCATTACGCCTGGCATGAATTAGCTGACGTCATTCTCGAAGAATCCAAGCCCATCCTTGCTGGCGCCGACCACAAAGCGAAGGCATCGCGCCAGGCGCTCCTCCTCACGATCCTCGATCGTACGCTGCGCATGCTCCATCCGTTCATGCCATTCGTGACCGAGGAGATCTGGCAGTCTCTGCCCACAAAGGACGCGCCGCACCTCATGGTCGCGCGCTGGCCGGTGGTAGAATAGCGAGGTGACGACAACCGCGCTCGGCTACGCATTCCTCTTCGGGCTTCTTCCGTCCCTTATCTGGCTCTACTTCCTTCTCCGCGAGGACGCTCGACATCCTGAACCGAAGCGCCTCATCGCGCTCGCGTTCGTGGCGGGCGCTGCCGCCGTTCCTCTCGCGCTTCCGTTCGAGCATTGGAGCTGCGCGAGCTTGAACGGGGCCGCCGGATGCGCGGACCCGAACCACGGAACGCTCATCGCGTGGTCGCTCATCGAAGAGGTGCTCAAATATTCGATGGCCGCGACGTTCATCCTCTGGCGAAACGCGGTCGATGAATCGCCCGATTACGTCATCTACATGCTTACGGTCGCGCTCGGCTTCGCAGCTGCGGAAAAT
>DASTHB010000008.1:0-9183 GCA_035718415.1 Minisyncoccota bacterium
ATCAAAAAAGAACTCCCCGTCCTTTGCCCATTGTAGAGGCAATAAAGGACATGTAAAGGACGCAGTGTGGATAACGGACATGCTCGTCCTTTAAGGTATATACTACGTATGGTTATCAATTAGCCACAACTCATGTTTGAGCGACTATTCGGACTGAACAGCAAAGGATTGGGAGACCGCACGCATGAAGAGCTTATAAAGAGCCAGAAGCCGGTCGAGGATTATCACCTCGATGACGTGAAGGCGAACGCAGAACCCGCAGCAGATCTCGTGAAAAGGGCCGGAATTGAAGGGGCGAAAGCCGAACTTCAGGACATTCTCGATTCCGACCCGGGGAATGAGGAAGCCCGGCGCCAGCTGAATCTCATTGAGCGCGGAAAATTCGGCCAGACCCATTAGACGGTGCGAATCAAATAAAAATGGCCGCGAGCAGCGGCCTTTTTTATTTGAGGGTGATGGAAACGGGGCAGTGGTCGCTCCCGTATATATCAGGGTGTATTTCTGCCTTTTTCACCCGGGGCATGAATTCCTGCGACACGAAGAAGTAGTCGATGCGCCAACCCACGTTGCGCTCCCTTGCCCTCGTGAAAAGGTCCCAGTAGGAATACGCGTCCTTGCGGGAAGGGAAGAAGTGCCTGAACGTGTCGACGTAGCCGGCCGCGATGACCTCGTCGAGCCATGCACGTTCCTCAGGCAAAAAGCCCGTATTTGTCTCGTTTTCCTTGGGCCGGGCGAGGTCTATTTCCTCATGGGCCGTATTGATATCGCCGCAGAAAATAACGGGTTTTTGCTTACGCAGCTTCTCTGCGAACGCGAGGAAAGCGTCGTAGTACCGCATTTTGAAATCGAGACGATGGGGCCCCTGGCCGCCATTCGGGAAATAGACGTTCAATAGCCAGAAATCATCGTATTCCGCACCGACCAGGCGGCCCTCCTGATCGAATTCCGGCTGTCCCATGCCGTATATGACCGATAAAGGCTCGATTTTCGAGTAGAGCGCGACGCCGCTATAGCCCTTTTTTACCTGCGACGAGGAGAAGAACGAGGTAAAACCGGCAGGGGAGAGGAGGTCCTCGGAAAGCTGTTCTGGAGACGCCTTGGTCTCCTGGAGCCCGAAGATATCGGGCTTCACGTCTTTCAAGAACGAATTCCAATAGCCGTTTTTACCGAGCGAGCGCAAACCGTTCACGTTCCAGGAGACGAGCTTCATAGGGGCATTCTACCCCAGTCAGCGATTCTTGTTGTGGAATTTCTTATGTATCTCGCGAAGGTGCGAGTCCGTGACGTGGGTGTAGATCTGCGTCGTGTTGATCGATGCGTGGCCGAGGAGCTGCTGGACCGAGCGGATATCCGCGCCGTTCGAGAGGAGGTCGGTCGCGAAGGCGTGCCGCATCGTGTGCGGCGTCACTTTGTTCGTGATGCCGGCCAAGGCGACATAGTTCTTTAAGTGCCGTTGCACGTCGCGCGGCGTCATGCGGCGGAGCTTCGTCGGCCGTCCGTCGACGAAGAGGGCCTCTTCCATGTCTTTCCGCGCTTTGAGATACGTGCGGACCGCGTCTTTCGCGGCAGGGGAGAGGAAGACGACGCGCACTTTCTCGCCTTTGCCGCGCACGGACAGCTCGTCGCGCGAAAGATCGATGTCCGCATTGAGGGAGCAGAGCTCGGACACGCGAAGACCGGTCGAGAAAAGCAGTTCAAGCACGGCGGCGTCGCGTAGGTAGGCGAGCGCTTTCTCGGGCGATTTGGCCTTTGCCGCCGCCTCACGAGGCGCTTGCATGAGCCTCCCGAGCTCGGCAGGCGTCACGAGATCGAGCTGGCGTTCGGGGAGCTTCGCGAGCTCGATCTTTTCGGGGGAAATGGCCTCGATATCGCGTTTCCGCAGGAATTTGAGGAAGGCGCGGAGGGCGATCATGTAGTAATTCTGCGTGCGGCGTTTCATGGAATCGCTGCCCGTGCCTTTCTGGCGGTTCAGCCACAGGCGGAACTCGCGGACGTTCTGCTCAGTGATGTCCCGGACCGTTTTTATCTTCATCTGCTCGAAATACCGGGACAGATAGCGGTCGTAGTTCTCGATGGTCTTCACCGCCCGGCCGCGCTCGATCTCGATATATTCCAGGAATTGGCGCTTCGCGTCCTCTGCGTTCATGAGGAAATCTTACCACTAGAAGTGCGCACATTATTTTGGGCGGGACCGGCAGCGGCACTACGCGATACTTGCGGTTTTTAGCAAGACGTGGTAAGGTATGGCGAATCATGCTTACCACCAGGAAAAAGGCTGCGGTCATCAAGGGTGCGGCTCGTCATGACACGGATACCGGTTCGCCGGACGTCCAGGTCGCGCTTCTCACGAAGCAGATCGACGAGCTCGCCAAGCATTTGAAGAAGAACGCCAAGGATTTTCATTCTCGACGCGGTCTTCTCCAGATGGTCGCTGACCGCCGCGCGCATCTGCGCTATCTTGAGACGAACGACAAGCGACGCTACAACGCGGTCGTGAAGAAGCTCGGTCTTAAGAAATAATCTTGCTGGCAAGCCCCGAACGGGGCTTTGTCATTTGGTATCATGATGAAGGGAAACCTTTTAATAACGCTTTTTTCATAAGCTAATTTTATGGCAGTTATCAAGCATCCAGCCCAGCGTGTGGGCGTATTCATCGACACGCAGAACCTCTATCACAGCGCGAAGCATCTCTACAAGGCTCGCGTGAACTTCGGAAAGATCCTCGAAGAGGCCGTGGGCGGCCGCACTCTCGTGCGGGCAATCGCCTACGTCATCTCGACGGAAGCCGGCGACGAGAAGAACTTCTTCGAGGCGCTCACCAAGATGGGCATCGAAACGAAGATGAAGGACCTTCAGATATTCGCCGATGGGGCGAAGAAGGCCGATTGGGACGTCGGTCTTGCGATCGACGCCGTCAAGCTGGCGCCGAAACTCGATACCGTCGTCCTCGTGACGGGTGACGGCGACTTCGTGCCGCTCATCCAGTACCTCGACCTTCATGAGGGGTGCCAGGTCGAAGTGATATCCTTCGGCAAGTCATCCTCATCGAAACTCAAGGAAGCCGCGCATGCGTTCACCGACATGTGCGACGATCCTCGTCGTTTCACCATCTCAAGCCGCTCGTAATCGCTCTCACGTCGCGGAGCACGCTCGGAAATTCAGAAGTCGTGTGGGCGAAGCCGCGTAGGAACGCGGACATGGGTTACACTATGTAGCGATGGACACTCCGCTCGAAGTGCCTAACGTTCCGACAGGAGGCAAGACGCCTCCGAAATACATCCGCACGTTCTCCGGGGACATGGAAACCGTGCAGCAGGGCGGAACGCCGGACCTTGCGCCGCTTCCGGAAGCGACGCCGCTCGAACGCATCGTCGCACCCTCGCCGATCTCCGAAGAGCCGGCTCCGGAAGCGAAGGAGCCGGAACCTGTGCCGGCTCCGGCGCCCGCTTACGTGCCGGCGCCGCCTGAGCGCGCGCCTATCGAGACCTATGGCAGCGACTTCGTGAATCGCGTGAAAGAGACGAAGGCCTCCACGGCGACCTTGATAGCAGCGGAACAAGACCAATCCTCGGCGATGGTCGAGGAAGCCGCACCGGCAGAAAAGAAGAGCAATGTCGCGCTCGCTATCGGCGGAGTCGCGCTCTTTGTGCTTGGAACAGCGGGGGCGGCGTATGCCTACCTCAAGTTCGCTCCGCCTGCGCCCGTCGTGATCGAGGCGCCCTTGCCGACGCCGATATTCGTTGATGAGCGGCAGGACATAAACGGCACCCCGACCGAGCTCTTGAGCCTCATCGCGGCCTCCGCGCAGAAACCGATCACGACCGGCAGCGTGCGGCTTCTCCACGCGTCGACGACCGTGTTCAAAGCGCTGCCGTTCTCAACGCCCGGCATCCTGAAGCGGAACGTGAACGATGAGGGAAGCATGGCGGGCGTCGTTTCGGTGGGCGGCGTGCAAAGCCCGTTCTTCATTCTTTCCGTCGCGTCGTACACGGACACGTTCGCCGGCATGCTCACGTGGGAGATACTGATGCCGCGCGATCTCGCTTCGCTCTATCCCTCATCCGCGAGCGTGGCGGTCGGGACGACGACGGCGACCTCGACGCCGAAGCGGGTCGCCGGCTTCCGAGATGAATCCTCCGCGAACCATGATGTGCGCGTGTATCGCGATGGAAGCGGCAAGAGCGTCTTTTTGTACGGCTATTGGGATCAGAAGACCCTCATCATCGCGCGCGACCCGGCCGCATTCGCCGAGATCGTGGGCCGGTTGGCCACGTCACGATCGCGCTGAGCATTCGGCCTTGATAGTGGTATCATCTCCGTACTATGAAAACCGAACACTTCCGGAAAAAGCTCGAAGCGGAAAAGACGCGCCTTGAATCCGAGATGGCGAGCGTCGGTCGCCGCAATCCTGCCGTGCCGGGAGACTGGGAGCCGATGCCGACCGAAGTCGGCGCAGAATCCGATCTCGCTGATCAAGCGGACATCATCATGGGCCGCGAAGGCAATGCGGCCATACTCGCGGACCTCGAAGCGCGCTACGATACGACCGTCGAGGCCCTGAAGCGCGTCGAGCAGGGGACGTACGGCAAATGCGAAGTGTGCGGCAAGCCGATAGAAGAGAAGCGCCTCGAGGCTGAACCGGCCGCGATCACTTGCATCGAGCATCGGTGATTTCCCATGGCGGCCGGCTCCCCGAAAGCAGGGTACGCGAAAACACTGGCCGCCCAGCCCATCGGAGGATCCGCCCATATCGTTACTGTCGAAGCAGACCTCACGCGCGGTCTGCATTCTTTTTCCATAGTGGGGCTCGCGGACAAGGCGGTCGAGGAAGCGAGCGATCGCTTGTCTGCCGCCATCCGGCACTCCGGTTTCAAGTCGCCGAAACAGGAAAATAAGCGCATCGTCCTCTCGCTCTCGCCTGCGGACCTCAAGAAGGAGGGTTCGCACTACGATGTCGCGCTAGCGCTCGCCTATCTCATCGCCGCGGGCGAAGTTCCGGAACCGAAAGGCCGAGTGTTGTTCATAGGCGAGCTCGGGCTCGACGGGGCGATCCGCACGGTCCGCGGCGTCCTGCCGCAGGTGCTCGCTGCGAAGAAAGCAGGGATAACGACCGTCATCGTTCCGAAAGGGAATGCGCGAGAAGCGCTCCTCGCCGAGGGAGTGGCCGTATACGCGCCTGCGACGCTCGCCGAGCTCGTCGGCCATGTGCGCGGGACGAACCAGCTTCCGCACCTGCCGCGCGACGCGAAAATGCCGGTGTCGACTCCGCAACTCGATCTATCGGAGATAAAAGGCCAGGAGTCAGCGAAGCGCGCGCTCGAGATCGCCGCCGCTGGTCGCCACAACATCGTATTCTACGGGCCGCCGGGAACAGGGAAGACCATGCTCGCACGGGCGCTGGCCGGGATCCTTCCGCCCTTGTCTTCCGATGACGTGCTCGAGGTGACGGCTATCCATTCGACGGCGGGACTCCTTGGCGAAGGAGAAGCCGTGTATTGGCCGCCGTTCCGCGCGCCGCACCATTCCATCTCGCACGTCGCCATCGTCGGCGGCGGCACGTTCCCGCGCCCGGGCGAGGTGACGCTCGCGCACAAAGGCGTTCTCTTTCTCGATGAATTCCCGGAATTCGATTCGCGTACACTCGAAGCGCTTCGCCAGCCCCTCGAGGACCGCGTGGTCACCGTGTCGCGCGCACGAGCGACGCTCACGTTCCCGGCGGACTGCATGATAGTCGCGGCGATGAATCCCGCCGACGCCTTGTCGAGCGATCCTCGCGTCCGGCTTCGCGCTGAAGCGCGCCAATCGCGGCGGATCTCGCGGCCCATCATCGACCGACTCGACCTGTGGATCGAAGTGCCGCTCATCCCGCACGATGCGCTCGCGAGACTATCGACGGGCGAATCCTCCGACGCCGTCCGCGCTCGAGTGACGGCGGCGCGTGTCCGCGCCGCCAAGCGCCAGGGACGCGCTGGTGCGACGAACGCGAGTCTCACGGGCCGCGAGCTCGACACGAAAAGCGGCTTCACGGGCGAAGCGAAAGAGGCGCTCACGCGCTCCGCGACGCAGCTCAAACTGTCGCCGCGTAGTTTCCATCGCACCATGCGCGTCGCGCGGACCATCGCTGATCTGGCGGGCTCGGAGTCCGTCACGCCGACGTTCGTGCACGAAGCGCTCGCGTATCGACCGCGCGGGATATTCGGCTTCGAATAGATATTCAGCGGTTTGTGTGGTATAACCGGAATGGCTTCAAGGGAGATGCTCACGAAGAGCGTCACGTCGCAGGTCTTTCCACAACAAGGAAATTCAGATGAATGCAATCGCAGTGCCAGCGGTAAAGAAGAAGATAGTGGTCATCGGTGACGCCGAGGGGTATCGGAGGACGATGCGGTTGACCGAGGAGAAGCGCGAACTGTATCGTCGCGCGCTCGCGGTCCTCGACCTCCATCGCATGTCCGGTCTCAAGATCGTCGTCATCGTGCCCATCATCGGTCCTGGCGCCCAGCTCGCGACGCATATCGCGAACCACTTCGGCGCGAACCTGGTCGAGTGTCCCTCGCTCGAATCGTGCACCTGCGCCGCGGAAATGGGTGAAGTGTGCGAGTGCCTTCAGGAATATGCGACCGATCCGCACTACGGTCTCATGTCCCTCGTCGTGCCCACGCACTCGGCCTGGACCGTCACGGACGCGCTCGTCGGGATCTTCAAACGCCCGAAGAAGAACCTGATCGAAGAACACGTAGCACCCGCATTGCCCCTGTACGTATTTTGATTTTGAGCAGAAAAAGACCGCCTCAACGAAGGCGGTCTCTCTTTTTAGTACGCGACCGTAATCTTATTCGGGAGCGCACACAGAACCGACGCTGCATTCACGGAACGGGTTCGCGGCGCCGCGGACTTCGAAATGGAGATGAGCGCCCGTGGAAAGGCCGGTGTTGCCGACGTAGCCGATTATCTGTCCGGCGGAGATCTCTTCGCCGCCGTAGGCCGTGACGCTCGACATGTGCGCATAGAGCGTCTGCGTACCGTTATCGTGCGTGATGACGACATAGCGGCCGTAACCGCCGTTCCATCCGGCGCTTACGCGCGCGACGATGACGCGGCCGTCCGCGGCGGCGCGGATCGGCGTGCCGCGGGCTGCGCCGAAGTCGACGGCATTCCAGCCGTGCACGCCCTGCGTGAGGATGGCGCCCGGGATAGGGCTGTCGTAGTAACCGGGCTGCGCAGGACCGCTGCCGCCGAGGAACGGCTCCCGAAGTCCTTTCGCGGGCTTCTTCGGCACGCGAGGCTTCGCGGGCTTCTGTACGCCGGCCGGGTTGGGCGAATTGAATTCGCCGCCCGGGATGATGACGGTCGAGCCGAGCGCGAGCGGCGCGGCAGGGTCGAGGCCGTTGTACTGCGCTATTTCGTTCGCGTCCGCGCCGTACTTCTGCGCGATCGAGCGGAGCGTGTCGTTCTTCCCGATGACGTGCTGAATGCCGGATATAGGAAGGATGATGAGCGTATCGCCCGGGTGCACGTCGTTCATGCCGGACAAGTTATTCGCCCAGATGATGGTATTCACCGAGACGCCATACATCTTCGCGATGATGGAGAGCGTGTCGCCGTCGCGGACGGTATATACGGAAATGGTGTCTGACGGCGCGCTGCCGACGACGTCGGCCGTCGTGCCGGACGGTCCCCCCTGCGCGAGAAGCGCCGCTCCGGAGGTCTGGATGTTCGCAAGGGCCTTATCCGGGTTCGGATCAATGTTCGTCGACGCCTGAAGCGCAGGCGTAGAAGAACCGCGCGTGAAGCTGCCCGAAGCAGCGTCGGCGGTCGAGGAGAATGGCCAGAAAGCGGAGACTCGGTTCGGCAGTACCGCAACGGCGCTAAGCGCCACGGCGAGCGAACCTGCTATGAAGAAATGATGGTGAAATTTTATAGAGAAACGGGGCGGGACAGTCGTGCGGTCTCTAAACAAAGATGGCTTACATACTTTGGTACATAAGCCATCTCTTGCGGTCTTCCGTA
The DNA here is from genome assembly GCA_035718415.1 of Minisyncoccota bacterium. Lineage (GTDB taxonomy): Bacteria > Patescibacteriota > Minisyncoccia > Phycocordibacterales > Phycocordibacteraceae > C7867-001. The sequence goes on from DASTHB010000008.1 coordinate 8,011, forward strand.
TCAGCGGATACGACGAGTATAGCCGGTTAGGGGCCCCAAGTCAACATGAAATCTTCATGGAGGTGGATATAATTGACGGCTTAGATACGCCGTGAAAAGGCGCAAGCGCCGCTTAAACCGCGTAGAATATGACTTTGCGGGACGGCCGGGCTATTATGCGTAAGTGAAGTACCTCGAAGGCTTGAATGAAGCCCAAAAAAGGGCGGTGCTCGCGACCGACGGCCCGGTTTCCGTCCTCGCCGGGGCGGGATCCGGCAAGACCCGGGTCCTCACGACGCGCATATACCATTTAATACGTACCGGAGTCCTCCCGGAGCATATCCTCGCCGTCACGTTCACCAACAAGGCCGCCCGCGAGATGCGCGAGCGCGTGCGGGCGATGCTCGGAGCAGATGCGACCGGCACGCCCTTCATCGCCACCTTCCACGGGCTCGGGCGCGAACTTCTCGAACGGTACGGGACGGCGATAGGGGTCCCGCGATTCTTCAGCGTCTATGACCGGGACGATTCGGAACGCGCGATCGGAGCGGCGCTCAAGGCGCTCGATGTGGAAACGAAGGAGCACTCGCCGCGCGCCGTGCTCGGACGCATCTCGCGCGCGAAAGGCGAGGGCGCGACCGCGCGCGAGTTCTATGAGAAGCATGCGCGCTCGAGTTTCGGAGCGCGCATCGCCGCCGAGGCGTGGCTCAAATACGAGAAGACGCTCGCGGACGAGAAAGCGCTCGATTTCGACGACCTCATCGCGCTCCCGGTGCGGCTTCTCGAAGCGCATGCCGACGTGCGCGAAGCGGCGCAGGAACGCTGGCGCTATCTCCACATCGACGAGTATCAGGATACGAACGCGCTTCAAGGCCGCCTCGCGAACCTTCTCGCGGGGAAGCATAGGAATCTTTTCGTCGTCGGCGATATCGATCAGACCATATATACGTGGCGGGGCGCGACCATCGAGAATCTGCTCGAGTTCGATCGGGACTATCCGAATGCCGAGACCATCATCCTCTCGGAAAATTATCGTTCATCGAAGAATCTCGTCGATGCCGCGAATGCAATCATCGAGAAGAACAAGAATCGCAAGGAGAAGTACTCGACGACGAGGAACGCGCCGGGCGAGCCGATCGTGATGCACATCGCGCTTTCCGCTGAGGACGAGGCGCGCTGGATCGCGGGGAAGAT
>DASTHB010000009.1:0-3313 GCA_035718415.1 Minisyncoccota bacterium
AGAGCCAGCGCGTCGGTCTCGCTCGCGCGCTCGCTATCGCTCCTGACTTTCTCATCATGGATGAGCCGTTCTCGAACCTCGATACCATCACGGCTTCCGAATTGAAGAACGATCTCCTCCGCATTTGGAAGAGCTATGGCATGACGATGTTCATGGTGAACCATCTCATCCCGGACGCCATCGAGCTCTCCGACGAGATAATCGTCATGAACGCGCATCCAGGCCGCATCGAGCGCCATGTGAAAGTCGACTTGCCCCGGCCGCGCGACCCGCGGAGCCGCGAGTTCTTCGCGACCCTCGACGGCCTCGTCGAGGATATCCGCCGCACCCAGATCTAGGTTCATCCCATTTTGCCGGTACGCGGTATACTGTCGTTCCATACCATGGACGCTCTGGCCATACGGCAATTGAGAAAAAGCTACCGGGGAGGCACCGAGGCGCTCAAAGGCGTGTCGCTCAACATCCCGCAAGGCGAGCTATTCGCGCTGCTTGGTCCGAACGGTGCTGGGAAGACGACCTTGATCGGCATCGTGACGGGCCTCGTCACGAAGACCGCCGGAACCGTCGAGGTCTTCGGGCACGACATCGAACGCGAGCCGTCGGAAGCGCGGCGTATGATCGGGCTCTGCGGCCAGGAGGTTAACTTCGATCCTTGGATGAAACCGCTCGACATCCTCGTGAACCAAGCGGGCTACTACGGCATTCCGCGGGCGGTCGCGCTGCCGCGGTCGAAGAAGATTCTCGAAGACCTCGGCCTCGGCGACAAGCTCGATCAGATAGGGTTCCGGCTATCGGGCGGCATGAAGCGACGGCTCATGATAGCTCGGGCGCTCGTCCATGAACCGAAGTTCCTTATGCTCGACGAGCCGACGGCGGGCGTGGACGTCGAATTGCGCCGAAGCATGTGGGAGTACCTCACCGGGCTCACGAAGCGCGGCATCACTATCCTTCTCACGACGCACTACCTCGAAGAGGCCGAGCGCCTCGCGCAGCGCGTCGCCATCATCAACAAGGGCGAGATCATCGCGAACGGCACGATGGACGAGATACTTGCGCTCCATGACGGCACGACGCCGTCGGCCTACGGCGGTGGCAAGCTCGAGGAGATATTCGTGAAGCTCACCAGCCAGAATTGATATGACACCGTACGAACAATTCATTTCGTTCTACACCATGCTTCGGAAGGGGTTCATCCGGATATTCCGCATCTGGTCGCAGACGCTCCTCCCATCCGTGGTGACCTCGGTCCTCTATTTCGCCGTGTTCGGCAGTATCCTCGGCTCTCGCATCGGGAGTCTGAACGGCGTTCCGTACATACTCTTCGTCGTGCCGGGCCTCGTGATGCTTTCCGTCATCACAAACTCGTTCATGGAAGTCGCGAACACGTTCTTCTTCTCCAAATTCTTCTCGCGCAACATCGATGAGATACTCGCGTCGCCGACCCCGCCCTGGGTCATCGTCGCCGGCTTCGTCGCGACCGGCGTCTTGCGCGGCATGCTCATCGGCGTGCTCGTTCTTATCGTCTCCCTCTTCTTCGCTCTTCCGTCGATAGCGCACCCGGGCGTCGTCCTGCTCTTCCTCTTCCTCTCAAGCATGGTGTTCGCGCTCGGCGGCCTCATAAACGGCATCTATGCGAAAGATTTCGACGGCATTTCTATCGTGCCGACCTTCGTGCTCACTCCCCTCGTCTATCTCGGCGGCGTGTTCTACTCCATCCATTCGCTGCCCGCGTTCTGGCAGAAACTATCGCTCTTGAACCCTATCCTCTACCTCATCAACGGATTCCGCTACGGGTTCCTCGGCACTGCGGACGTGTCGCTTTGGATATGCACGGCAGTCCTTCTCGCCATGGCGGCGATACTCATCGGCGTGAATTTGTACTTCCTAAAGAAAGGTCTCGGCTTGCGCCAATAGTTCAGCGCTTTCTGCGCGATGAAGCCACTCGAAGAAATTCGGTGAAGAGCGGGTGCGGAGATAGCGGTCGCGCTTGCAGTTCCGGATGGAACTGCGTCCCGAGCATGAACGGATGCGCTTTCTGCGGTAGTTCGGCGATCTCCATGAGAACGCCGTCGGGCGAGGTTCCTGAGAATACGAGGCCCGCTTCCTCAAGCCGCTTCACGTATGCGGGATTTATTTCGTAGCGGTGGCGATGACGCTCCTCGACGAGCTCTTTCTTGTACGCGCTCCGCGCCATGGTCCCTTTTTTCAGGTATGCCGGGTACACGCCGAGCCGCATCGTCCCGCCGTATTTGTTGTCGGCGATATGCTTCTTCTGTTCGAGCATGACGTCGACGATAGGATCGGCGGCGCTCTTCCTGATCTCGGTCGTATGCGCGTCCTTTAATCCGAGGACATGCCGCGCATATTCGATGACCATGAGCTGCATGCCGTAGCAGAGGCCGAAGTACGGTATCTTGTGCTCCCGGGCATACCGGATGGCCTTTATCTTTCCCTCGATGCCGCTTTCGCCGAATCCTCCCGGCACGATGACCCCGTCGTATTTTGCGAGAACAGAGACCGGCTTTCCCTTCTCGAAATCCTTCGAGTTTATCCACGTAAGGACCGGACGCCTGCCGAGCTTCGCCGCCGAGAACTTGATCGCTTCGATGACGGACAGGTATGCATCAGAAAGGACGAAATTTCCCGTATCGAAATATTTCCCGACGATGGCGATGTTCACGGCCGGCGCTTTCGCATTGGTCGCGGCGCGGACGAACTTCGTCCATGCCGCAAGCGGTGCTTTGCGCTTGTGCGGAAGCTTGAGCGCATCGATGACGGCCTCGCCGAACTTATCCTTCTCGAAATTAAGAGGCGCCTCATAGATGCTATGGATGTCGGGCGCGGCGATGACGCGGTCCTTCCGGACATTGCACCAGATCGCGAGCTTCTCCTTTCGCTTCTCGTCGATGGCCTCCTTGCTTCTCGCCACGATGAAATCGGGCTGCACGCCGTAGCTGTTCAGGTCGCGGACCGCTGTCTGGGTCGGCTTAGTCTTCATTTCGCCCAAGGTGCCGGGCGTCGGCAGGTACGAGACCATGACGAAGAGCACGTCGTCCGGGTACTGCATCTTAAGGACGCGCGCCGCTTCTATGAAAAGCGCGTTCTGGAAGTCGCCGATGGTCCCGCCGATCTCGATGACGGAGACGCGACTGCCGTTGTACGCCGCGGCGCTCTCGATGCGGCGCATGATCTCATCGCGCACGTGCGGGATGGCTTCGACGCACTTGCCTCCATAGCCGAGGCTGCGCTCGCGCTCGATGACCGACTGGTACACCATGCCGCTCGTCATGTAGTCCTCGTTCGTGAGGTCGCG
>DASTHB010000010.1:0-11556 GCA_035718415.1 Minisyncoccota bacterium
TGGATCGGCGCAGTTATCGGCATAGGCGTGTTGTTGCGGAGGCCTGCCGGCTCTAGAATGGGGATTGAGGTGCCGTTCGCCCCGTTTCTTGCGGCCGGCTTCATCCTCGCGTACCTGACCCAATGGAACCTTTTCACTCCCGACGTGCTCTTCGCCGTCTTCGGTTAGCGGTAGAACACGTGCAGAACGCGGACTCTCTCCGGGGGCGTCTTTCCTGCGGGTTCACTATCATCGAGCTCCTCGTCGTGCTCGGCATCATCGCGGTCATCATGGGCATCGTGCTGACGAGCCAAGGAAATTTTAATCGCTCCATCGTGCTTGCGAATACGGCGTACGACATCGCGCTCACCGTGCGTTCCGCGGAAACCTACGGCATCTCGAGCCGCGCCTCGGCAGCATCGCCGAATACCGGGTATGGCCTTCATTTCGATGCTGGCAATCAATCATCGTTCATACTTTTCGCGGACACGAACCCCGCCGCATCTTGCACGACTCCCGGCTGCACACCGCCGGGGAATCACGTATATACGCAGGGTCTCGACGTGCTCGTTCAGACGTATTCGCTCGGGAACAACATCACCATCCAGGATTTTTGCGCGTACATCAACAATGCGTGGTCTTGCGCCTCGAACACAGCGGGCATCACGTCGCTTGATGTCGTGTACGCTCGACCGAATCCCACCGCCTACATGAGCCGGAACGGCGTATATTCTTCTTCCATCAGCGCGGCGTGCCTTCTTCTAGCGTCGACCGGCGGAACGACGCGCTCCATCACCATCTGGGGGTCAGGAGCCATTAATCCGAACGCATCTCCGCCATGTCCATGAATACATCTCGCGGCTACACCCTCATCGAACTCATGGTCGCCGTCGGCCTTTTCGCCATCATCATGACGCTTGCGGCGGGCGCGTACCTCCTCATGATCAACGCCAATCGGCAGGCGCAGGCGCGCGCGAGCGGCATCAATAATCTCGCCTTCGCCGCTGAAACGATGCTGCGGACCATTCGAACCGGAAGGAACTATACCTGCGGCACCTCGGGAGATTGCACGAATGGCGGTACGACGTTCTCGGTCATCGATCAGAACGGCGCGCAGCAGACGTTCTCTTCCGCGAACGGCGCCATCACGCAGAACGGCATCGCGCTTACGGACCCGTCCGTCACCATCACGAGCCTCACGTTCTATGCGCGCGGAACGGCCGTCGCTCCGACCGATTACCTACAGCCGTACGCTATCGTGACTATCACGGGCACGGTTTCGGCGGGACCGAACGCCACGCAGTCGTTCAACGTCGAGACGAGCGCCGCTATGCGCGGCTCCGACATATGACGAACATGAACTGCTCAACGCAAGGGTTTACTGCTAAGCGAGCTGAACGAAATCTGTTTTGCTCAAAACAGATTTCTGAAGCAAGCGCCGGAAGGAAAGCCGCCCGCGGCTTTACCTTGCTCGAATCGCTCATCGCCGTGACCATCATCACGCTCGCGGTGGCGGCGCCGCTCTATTCGGCGAGCAACTCGACGAAGGCGATCGCGCTCGCGCAGAACCAGCTGACCGCCTCGTTCCTCGCGCAAGAGGCTGTCGAATATATCCGGATCGTGCGCGACGACCAATTCTTGTCCGCGTATCGAGCAGGAGGTTCGAGCGTGTCAACGGCCGCGTGGACCAATTTTCTCACGAGCCTCGGCTCGTGCCGCAACGGCACGTGCATGTTCGACCCCACGCGTCCGGTCGGTGTCGGGAGCGGGCTCGCTCTTCAACCGTGTTCCGGCATGTCGTGCACGCCGCTCTATGTGATACCGTCCGGCATGTACACCGAGCAGACGGGCATCGTCGGCGCGACACTGACGCCCTACACGCGCACGGTCCAGGTCGCTGATGTGAACGGAACAGACGAATTGATCGTGTCCACGGTCACTTGGAATTTCCATGGAACGCAGTACTCGGTCCGCGTTTCCGATCACGTGACACCCTGGCAATAATCTATGCATCTACCTTTCGTACCTTCGGCCGTTCGGAACGCGAATAAGCGCGGATTCGCGCTCTTCGTCGCTATCGTATTCATGTCCGTCATGCTCCTTTTCGGCATGGCGCTCGCCTCAATAGGGTACAAGCAGCAGATACTCGCATCGTCAGCAGTAGAGTCGCAGTACGCTTTCTATGCGGCTGATGCTGGACTTGAGTGCGCCCTCTATGCCGATCAACGCCAGAATTTGTTCGCATTCCCGAGCATTCCTCCGGTCGTAGCGCCAGCCATGATGTGCGAGGGACTGTCGCCCTATTCTGCGTCGTATACACGGAGCGCGACCCAGTGGACAGTGACGAACCGCATGAAATTGAATTCGAATACGCGTTGCGCGGACATCGCGGTAACAAAGCCGCGCGACTCGGGCATGACCTACATCTATTCACAGGCGTACGATGTCCCGTGTGCGACCGTCGCCGCAGGAGGAACGTCGCGCTTCGTCTCGCGTGGCATAACGACGCGCTACAGCATTTCGGCTTCGCAATCGACGTACGATTCCTGGAACCCCGCCGACACGGGCGCCGGTGCTACGATATCCGACTTGGGCATGACGGTCACGAAAAACGCCGCCAACACCGGCTGGGGTCCAGGCAACTATGGAACCGCAGGCAATTCCGGTCTCTCGCGCGCGTTGTTCGGTAAGAGCACGGGCAAATGGTACTGGGAGGTCCGCATCAATTCGGGCAATAACATGATGATCGGCATCTCGCTCGGCACAGCGGCGACGTCCTTCCTCGGCAATGATGGCAGCGGCTGGGGTTGGTACATCGTGCCGAGCGGCGTCTATTACCACAACGCGGTCAGCACCAATTTCAGCACCGCTGGCGCCGCAGGCACTGTCCTCGGTTTCGCGCTCGACATGTCAGCCGGAACGCTCACGGCCTATAAGAACGGCGTTCTCGTGGGTACGATGGCTACGGGACTCCGCGGGTCCACGGTATTCCCGGCCGTCGATCTCTACGACGGCGGGGCGAGCATCACCGCCAATTTCGGCATGACGAACTTCACCTATGCGCCGCCCGCGGGCTTCTCGAGCTTCTACCAGTAGCGCGCTCACACTGGTATAGTTTTCATATATGGCCCCCAAGAAAGCGGCCGAGCGAGCGAAGCAGCTTCGCGAGCTCCTCGCGCGCCACGCCCACCTCTACTACACGCTTGACGCGCCCGAGATATCCGACGAGGCATATGACGGCTTGTATCGCGAATTGCGGTCGCTCGAAGAGCGATACCCCGACCTTCGGGCGGCGGATTCAGTCACCGAGCGGATAGTCGGGGCGGCCGTCCCGACGCTTCGCAAAGTGCGGCACGCCGTGCCGCAATGGTCCTTCAACGATGCGTTCACTGAAGAGGAAATTCGCGCATTCGATGCGCGCGTCGCGAAGCTCGCCGGCGGCAAGTCGCCGTACGATCTTGAGCTCAAGATCGACGGCCTCAAGGTCGTGTTCACCTACGAGAAGGGGAAGCTCGCGCTCGCCGCTACCCGAGGAGACGGCGTCATCGGCGAAGATGTCACGCATAACGTACGTACCATTCGCACCGTTCCAGAGACGCTCGCGCGCCCCGTCGACCTCGTCGCCGAAGGGGAGGTGTATCTCACGCGCTCGGGGTTCGCGCAGCTGAATGAGCTCAGGAAATCGGAAGGCCTGCCGCTCTTCGCGAATCCGCGTAACGCCGCCGCAGGTTCCATCCGTCAGCTCGACCCGAACGTCGCGGCGTCCCGCCCCTTGGGCGCGTTCCTCTACGATGTCGCGAGCACTTCGGAATCATTGCCCGCGACGCAGACCGAAGAGCTCGCGTATCTGGCGGGGCTCGGCCTGCCGGTGAATCGCGAACATGCGCACGCGGAAGCGCTCGACGAAGTATTCGCTTACTGGCGCAAATGGCAGGGAAAGGCGCGCAATTCGGTCGATTACCAGCTCGACGGCATCGTACTCAAGGTAGAGTCGCGAGCGACGCAGGAGGCGCTCGGCTACACCGGCAAGGCGCCGCGTTTCGCCATCGCGTTCAAATTTCCGCCCGAGCAAGTCCAGACGATCATCGAGGACATTTCGCTCCAGGTCGGTCGCACGGGCAAACTGACGCCGGTCGCGCATCTTTCTCCTGTCGCGGTCGCAGGAACGACCGTCGCGCGCGCAACGCTCCACAACGAGGATTTCATACGCGAGAAGGACATCCGGGTCGGCGATACCGTTATCCTGCAGAAAGCGGGCGACATCATCCCGGAGATCGTCTCGGTCATCAAGGAGCTGCGACCGAAGCGCACCAAGGAATGGAAGTTCCCGACGCACTCGCCGCTCTGCGGCGGGGACGGCGCCATCGAGCGCGTGCCGGGCGAAGCGGCGCACCGGTGCAAGGTCGCCGGCTCGTTCGAGCAGCAGAAGCGCAAGCTCATCCATTTCGCCGGCAAATCCGCGCTCGACCTCGAGGGCGTCGGCCGCGAGACCGTGAAGCTCCTTATGGAGCACGGCCTTGTATCGGACTTCGATGATATCTTCGAGCTCACGAAAGACGAACTGCTTTCTCTTCCGGGATTCGAAGAAACGAAAGCGCGGAACATATCCGAGGCGATATCGCGCGGCCGCACCGTCACGCTCGACCGGCTTCTCATCGGGCTCGGCATTCCGCACGTCGGGGAAGAGACGGCCTATCTGCTTGCCGCGAAATTCGGAACGCTGGAGCGACTCAGACGCGCATCCGAAGCTGAGCTTGCGAGCACTCCGAACGTCGGGACCATCATCGGGAAAGCAGTGACCGCGTGGTTTTCCGATGCGGGCAATAAGGCGATGCTCGACCGGCTTCTTCCGCACCTGCGCGTGCGGAAGATAGCGGACTCGTCGAAGGGACCCTTGTCGGGTCAGACCGTCGTCATCACGGGGACGCTTCCCACGCTCTCGCGCGAGGATGCGGAAGCCATGGTGCGAAGAGCTGGGGGGAAGGTGAGCGGCTCCGTCTCGTCGAAGACGTCGTTCGTCGTCGCCGGAGAAAATCCTGGCTCGAAGCGCACGAAGGCAGAATCCCTCGGTATTCCTATAGTGAGCGAAGCGGAATTCCGTTCGCGCGCCCGCTAATCTCCTGTGGTAAAGTGCAGCGTATGGTAACGAAGGATGACGTCAAGAAGCTCGCCGCTCTCGCGCGCATCAGCGTCGACGAGGCGGAGCTCGCTGCCTTCACGAGCGAGTTCGACGGCATACTTTCCTATGTCGGACAGCTCGAAAATGCGCCGGCCAAGCCAGGACAGGACGAGAAACCGGCGCTCCGCAACATCATGCGAGAAGACGCGGCCGCTCGGCCGGCGGGCACCTATACGGAGAAGATCGCCGCGCAGTTCCCGAAGCGCAAAGGCGACGCGCTTTCCGTGAAGCAGATAATCCAACATGACTAAGGCGCCGAACGAGATGACCATCGTCGAAGCGGCGAAGGCGCTCCGCGCTCATGAACTCTCGGTGCGCCAGCTCTGGGACGCCTGCCACGACGAGGCGGTCAGGCGCAATCCCGAGCTGAACGCGTTCCTCGAGATCTTCGAACCCGACGAGGCCGCCATCGCGTCGGCGCAGGAGCGCCTCGACCAAGGCGGGAACGACGTGCCGCTTCTCTGCGGCATACCGATCGCGATGAAAGACAACATCCTCATCGAAGGCCGGATTGCGAGCGCCGCTTCGAAAATGCTCGGCAATTATCGCGCGACATATGATTCGACGGTCACTTCGAAACTCCGGGCGGCGGGCGCGCTTTTCCTCGGTCGGACCAATATGGACGAGTTCGCCATGGGCTCTTCAACGGAACACTCGGCGTACGGGCCGTCCCGCAATCCGCTCGATACCGGCCGCGTGCCCGGCGGGTCCTCAGGCGGTTCCGCGGCAGCGGTGGCGGGGAATCTCGCCATAGCCGCTCTCGGTTCCGATACCGGCGGATCGATCCGCCAGCCGGCGGCACACACAGGGCTCGTGGGTCTGAAGCCGACCTATGGCTCCGTGTCGCGCTACGGCCTCATCGCGCTCGGCTCCTCGCTCGACCAGATCGGGCCTCTCGCGAAGACCGTCGAAGATGCGCGCATCGTGCACGAGACGATCCGCGGGAAGGACCCGCTCGATTCGACCACCATACCTGACGGCCTCTATCCGGCGCGCGACGGAGGGAAGCGCCTTACGATCGGCGTGCCGCGCCATCTGCTTCAGGAAGGCGTCGACCCCGACGTGCTTGCCGCATTTGATACGACGCTCACGAAGCTTGAGGAAGCCGGGCACACGCTCGTCGACATAGAGCTTCCGCTTTCCGGGTACGCGCTTCCAGCGTACTACGTCATCATGCCGGCGGAAGCATCGACCAACCTGGCGCGTTTCGACGGCGTCCGATACGGCCATGCCGTCCGCGGCTCGACGCTCCTCGAGGATTACGTGCTTTCGCGGACCGAAGGGTTCGGTCCGGAGACGCGCCGCCGCATCCTGCTCGGCACGTTCGTCCTCTCCTCCGGCTACATCGATGCCTACTACCACAAAGCCATTGCCGTGAAGAACGCGCTCCGCCGAGAATACGATGCGGCACTGAAGAACTGCGACGTTATCGCGTTCCCGACGACGCCGTCGCCCGCGTTCCGATTCGGCGAGAAAAGCGATCCGGTATCGATGTACCTCGAGGACGTCTTTACCGTGACGGCCGACCTCACGGGCCACCCCGCGCTTTCGGTCCCGATGGGAAGCGTCGTGCGCGACGGAGTCCATCTGCCCGTCGGCATCCATGTGACGGCCCCGCACCAGGCGGAACACCTGCTTTTTGATCTCGCGACTGCCGTCGAGGAGGGACGAGCGTAGCTGGGGAAGCGCGCCCGGCGGAGGGCCCCGCCGTTCTATACTGGGTGCATGGACAATAGCGTGCCCGGCAATCAGGCGAATATCGAGTATTTTTTCCGGAAGCTCTACGAGCTTCTTTTCGGCGGAAGCGTCACGATAAATTACGCCGCATTTCTCGCGTTCCTCGCCGCCCTCTGGCTCTGGGTCACCGTCATCGGCTACATCATCGCCGTCGCCGGCCTGTTCCTCATCGTCTACTGCATGGTGCGGCTTTTCGAACTTCGTGAGCGCGAAGAGCATTTCTACAGCACGCTCATCGCCGCGCCGGCTCACGCGCGCGTCGGGAACTCGCGCTGGCAGCACATCGAATCGCTTCTTGGCAGCGGAGATGCGAGCAAGTGGCGCGAGGCGATACTCGAAGCCGACATCATGCTGAACGACGCGCTCTTCCGGCGCGGCTACGAAGGCGAGAACGTGAGCGATAAGCTCAAGAACGCTGACGCTGCGAATTTCCGGGCGCTCAATGACGCATGGGAAGCGCACAAGGTACGCAATCAGATCGCGCACGAGGGCTCGGCATTCCATCTCACGGAGACCATCGCACGTCGTACCATCGCGCGTTTCGAGACGGCGCTCCGCGAGCTCGGAGCGCTCTAACTTGCAGGGAACATTTTGCAGGGTATAATACGCATACATAGCGGGGTAGAGGAGAGTTGGTACTCCAAGCGGGAGAGCAGTTGCGAAGCCACTTTCATCTGCGTAAGCTAATACATAGCGGGGTAGAGGAGAGGTACCTCGGGAGGCTCATAACCTCCAGACGCCGGTTCGATTCCGGCCCCCGCAACAAGTTAAGCGAAGCCCGGCGCAAGCCGGGCTTTCGCAAGAATTCCGAATTGAGATGTGCGCATCGCCACGAGAACCGACAGCGAGAGGGCCGTGAATTTCGGATGAACCGAATGAGAGCGTTAAAACGGGAACAGTGGTAGGGTGTACTAATGAAAGAGATCGATGTCGATCGCCTGCGGAGCGAGAAGAAACGGTCCGCGACCGAATTCCTCTCACTCTATAATCAGGGTTTGCCCGCCGGTTTTCCGCACGCAACGGATGCGCTCCTCACCGAATACCGGCGACAATACGCCGGCCAGTTCGCCGACGGACAATGGTCGCTCGACATGCATCGCAAGCGGCTCATGGACTGGCTGCCTGGCTATCTCAAATCGCTCGAAGCCTGATTGACTTCGGGCCGTCTCTGCGGTACTATGGATGCATCAACCAGCGCTGAACCAAGTAGAGTCCGGTTCGAGCCTCTCACCCAGCCACTGCATTGATACTTAGACCAACCACAATCAATTGCACATGCAAGAAGGAACAATCGCCCGTGTCACCGATAAAGGCTTCGGCTTCATCAAGATCGCGGGACAGGAAAAGGATCTTTTCTTCCATTCCAATGAGCTCGTCGGCGTAGCGTTCGACGACCTCAAGGAGGGAGACAAGGTCACCTTTGAAGTCGCGGACAGCCCGAAAGGCCCGAACGCGGTCAAGGTAAGCAAGGTAGCGTAAGCCGCCCTGCGGAAGAAAAAAGGCGCCTCACCAGGCGCCTTTTTGCGTTCGTCGGGCGGGAAAACGAGCAAATTCGGTGCGTTATGCACCATTCGGCGCAAGCCCGTTCGCGGCGCGAAAAAGTATGGTCCAATGAAAATATGCAGGCACAAAAAGCGCTGGAACAGATCGGATATACCCGCGGGGAGGCCAAGACGTATCTTGCTGCCCTCATCCTCGGCGAGAGCCACGTCTCTGATATCGCCGCGAAGATACAGGAACCGCTGTCGACGACGCAGACGATCGTCGACAAGCTTCATAGAGATGGCCTGCTCAGTTTCTACGTCCGCAAGCGTTACAAATACTGGGTCGCCGAGAAGCCGGAACGTCTTTTGGAGCGTCTGAAAGAGCGAGAGCGGACGTTGTCCGGCGTCTTACCCGACCTGGAAAAACTGCGTCACTCGGAGGAGAAGAAGCCGCACGTCAAAGTGTTCGAAGGGGTCGATGAGATACGGCTCATCTATGAGGACATGCTCGAGACGAAGCAGCGCATTTCGGCGGTGATCCCTTGGGACAATTGGATAAAACTCATGGGCGTGCGGTTCATGGAGGATTTCATCGAGAAGCGTCTGCAGCGCTCGCTGCGGGTGCGGACGCTACTTCCGGCCTCTAGCGTCGCAGAGAACTTGCGGGCGAACGACAGCGACCAACTGCGAGAAACCCGATTCCTTCCAGAATCTTTGCCCATCAAGACGACGTTCTTTTTGTATGGAAATAAGGTCGTCATCGTATCGCTCAATAAGCAACTGCCGACGGCTGTCATGATCGATGACGCGGACCTCGTAGACTCAATGGCGTTGTTCTTCGAGGATCTTTGGGCGAGATGTCTTGATGACGTTGCAGTAACACCGAATTTGCTGTAACTAATGCTTCGATTTTGCCAAGCGTTCGTGCGGTTATTTCGGAGCTGGGGATTATGCACACTGTCGCGCGGTGCCGTTTCCATCATACGGACGAAAATGAATACAGGTTCGCTCCTTCCGAAATCATCCTTGCTGTACATACGACCCGCTTACGATGATCAGACGGGAGTCTGTTCTCCAGGGTCACCTAACACGATAAAGGATGCATATTTCACGAAGAACGAACGGGGCAAGAGAGCCTCGCCTCAGGGCGAGGCTCTCTGCTATTTGCCGGTTCATAACGGACTTGCGCAGACACTTTAGCGTATGTTAAACTATCACCAATGCTGAAACCGAACGAAATAGCCACGTTGCAGAAGCTGCTCAAGCGGAAGGACGACCGGCTGCCGATCGTATTCAGCGCGCTTGGCGATCCACGCCGGTGCACCATATTCCGAAGCTTTCTCAGGAACGAGCGGCTCTGCGTGAGCGATGTCGCCCGCCTTGTCGACATGTCGATGTCGCTCGCGTCCCAGCATCTGAAGGTGCTTGAGGTCACGGGCCTCGTCGTACGCGAGAAAGAGGGAAGGACGGTGTATTACCGCGCGAATACGGATGACGAACTCGTCCGCGCCATTACCAAAGCCGTTAATTAACCCGATATGCAGAACACTACCCTACAAGACAAGCGGACGATCGCCGAGGGCACGATGGAATTCGACCTCGCGCGTCCGAAAGGATTTTCTTTCACCGCAGGACAGACCATCGACGTAACGCTCGTTCATCCGGCTGAAACCGATGCCGAGGGCAATACGCGCACGTTTTCCATCGTCTCGGCGCCTCATGAGCCGCGGGTGGCGTTCGCCACGCGCATGCGCGACACGGCGTTCAAACGGACGCTCAAGGCGATGACGCCGGGAACGGAGATATCGTTCGACGGTCCGTTCGGCTCGTTCACGCTCCATGAGAACGCGTCCCGTCCGGCGGTGATGCTGTCCGGCGGCATCGGCATCACACCGTTCCGTTCGATCATCGCCGATGCGACCGAACGCAAGCTCCCGCATACGATCATCCTTTTCTACTCGAACCGCCGACCGGAAGATGCGGCATACCTCGACGAGCTCACCAAGCTTTCAAGCGCGAACGAGAATTTCACGCTCGTCGCGACGATGACGCAGATGTCGAATTCGAAGAAGGCATGGAGCGGCGAGCAAGGCTACGTCGATGCGGCGATGCTATCCCGTCACATCCCGGAAGGCACGTCTCCCGTTTATTACCTCGCCGGCCCGCAAGCCATGGTGACGGCGATGCGGGAGACGCTCAAAGCCCGTGGCGTGTCAGGAGACGACATCCGCTTCGAGGAATTCGCCGGCTACTAGCGCTTCCATATGAAAATCGCGCCGCCCGGGAGGGCGGCGCGATTTTTCTCACAAGGGGTTAGCGGGAAGAGTCCCGAACCGTGGTCGCCGAAATGGTCGTCGAGCCGGTTCCGCTGACACGAATTTTGTCACCGAGGTGAAGCGTTGCAAGGTCAGTTATGACCGCGTTCTTGCGCTTCACTTGCGTCGTCGAGGCAACGTCAACCGTGATGGTCTTTTCGCCATGGCGAAGCGTCAGCGTGTTGCCGCTTATCGCCTGGAGCTTGCCTTCGAAGGAACGATGCTTCTCCGGCTTCTCAACCTTAGCGACAACGGCAGAGCCGTCGCGGATGACGCGGGCATCAACCGAGAAGGCCGACGTCGAAGAAGCCGCGATGGGTCCCTGGAAGCTGATGACATCGCCGCTCTTAACGCCAGCGAGGGTCATGCGGCCGTCCTGACCGAGGATCTCGGTCGAAGAGGCGACATTGACGTTCCAGGTGATCGAGGCCGAGCCCCACGAGGACGAGGCGGTTACGGTTGAACCCGTGACGCCTGTCACGGAAGCACCGCGCACGAACACGTGGCCGGCGCCATTGATCGATACGGACGGAGCGGATGCTGCGCGAGTTCCCATGTCGCTTGGCTGGCCATGCTGGTCAGCGAAAGCGACCGGGGCGAGCGCGAGGCTTCCGACGACGCCGGCAACGATCGAAGATTTAATCAGGTTCATACGTATTTTTATGGTGTTAATGCTCGTAATCGTCTAGCGCACATACGGCTTAGACGGCCCCCGCCCCCCATTTCTTACCGGCGAGGACGCCGAGCCACATGGGCGTGTCCTCACGCCTATGTGCGAGGCGGACGAAGCCGGAAAGCCCGCAGGGCTTAACGCGGGACACGCCGAGCCACATGGGCGTGTCCTCACGCCTATGTGCGAGGC
>DASTHB010000011.1:0-3443 GCA_035718415.1 Minisyncoccota bacterium
CATCGGCCGATGCGCGGGATGATCTTCTTCCACTCCTCCACGTAGGTCAGCACTCGCTCGCGGCAGCGCTCGTTGAACTTCGCGATCCCGTATTCCTTTATGTCTTTCTTATGCTTGAAGCCGAGCTCTTTCTCGACAATGTTTTCGATAGGAAGGCCGTGACAGTCCCAACCCCATTTGCGAGGGACACGGTATCCGCGCATCGTGAAGTAGCGCGGCACGGCGTCCTTGATGACCGATGCGACGATGTGCCCGTAGTGCGGGAGGCCGGTCGCGAACGGCGGACCGTCGTAGAACGCGTACTCGCCTTTCGGTGCATCTTTCTCGAGGGATTTCTCGAAGATGCGCTCGCGCTGCCAGAACGCAAGGATTGCTTCCTCGCGCTTTGCCGCCTCCGATCTCGGCGTGTCCGCCATATCCGGTTATCGTAACGTTTATAGGGTAAAAATGAAAATTCAGTACAGGACCTTCCCCCCTTCCCTCGACCGATGCTCGCCTTCGCTCCCTACATCCGCTCGGGCGTCGGTATGCCGAGAAGCGCGAGACCGTTGCCCATTGTGTTCGCGAACGCGCGAGTGAGCCGCATCTTGTACGCTTCTTCCGGGGAACCGAGTACCTGCTCGCTCGCATAGAACGAGTTCCACGCGGCGGCTAATTCGATCAAATACGACACCAGACGGTTCGGAGCGAGCTCTTTTGCCGCAAGAGCTGCGACTTCCGGATAGTGGAGGATGAGACGCTCGATCGGGTACGGCGCAGCCGGCCGCGAATCGCCGCCCGCGTCTTCGGAAGAATATGAAAGTATCTTTACCGCCCGCACGAGCGCGTACTGCAGATAGGGACCAGAGTCGCCGTCGAGCGACAGCGACCTCTCCTCATCGAAAATGATGTCGGACCCCGGTGCCTGCCGGAGGATCATGTACTTGATAGCGCCGATCGCGACATCGCGCGCGATGAGCGGATCCGGGTTCTTCTCCGCCGCCTTGGTCATCACTCCTTGAAGAAGCTCATTCGCCGTGATGACGTTCCCTTCGCGGGACGACATCTTTCCGGATGCAAGCCGCAGGAATCCCGTCGGCAGATGCTCCGTCTTCTGCGCGATCTGGGGCGCAAGCTCCGCGAGCGCGGCAAGCACGGTCTTGAAGCGGCCCGATTGCTCGTTGCCGGTCACGATGATGGAACGGTCGGACGGCCAGCGTTCTTCCTTCAAGAATGCGAGCCCGATGTCCTTCGCCTCGTACGTCGGCGTGTCGTGCGACGTGATGAATACCATCGTGTGCACTCCTTTCGCTTCGCCGTCGTAGATGATGGCGCCGTCGCTTTCCTTGAAGATTCCCTTCTCGAGCCCGTCGCGCACGATCCGGACGCCGGACTCCGTCGTATCGCTGTCGAAGAATTCGAAATCGAAATGAGTACCGAGAAGCTGCCAGAGGCGTCTGAATTCCTCCTGCGAAACTTCCCGTCCCCGCTTCCACACGCTCATGAGCTCGGCATCGCTACCCGCATAGAGCGCCTGATTCAGCGCGTCGATCTCCGATTTCGCCGTCTCATCGGTTTCGTACGCATTGCTGCCGGCGGTGTACGCCTCGCCGATGTCCTTGGCCGACGGTTCTTGTATGCCCTTCTTCTGCAGCCCCCAGAGCGCCTTCGCGACGTTCGGTCCTATGTCTCCGCCGAACGTGTCGCGCGCGACCGTGGCGCCCTCGTTCTCTATGAGGCGCGATACGGCTTCGCCGAGCACGGTGCCGACCAAGTGGCCGACATGCATCTCCTTGAATGCGTTCGGATTGCTGTACTCGACGAGTATCCTCTTCCCTTTCTGCGCTTCGCCTTTTCCCCACTCCTCCCCTTTCGCGTCGGCTTCGGAGATCGCGAAAGCGACCGCATCCTTCGAAAGTTCGATGTTCACGAAGCCCGGTCCGGCCACAGACACCGACACCGCCGTATCGCCAAGCTTCTCTTTTATCGGGCCGACGAGCGCTTCGGCCACGTCGCGCGGGCTTTTGCCGAGCGGTTTGGCAGCGACGAGCGCGGCGTTCGTCGCGTAGTCGCCATGAGTAAGGTCGCCCGGTCGTTCGACCGTAAAGGCGGCGTCGGGAGCCCCGAGCTCAGAGAGCGCCGCGGCGACGGCGTGTCGGATCTTCTCCTCCATGCGGCCCAGTATACCCCGTGAGATAATACGCCGCGATTTCTGCGAGCCTACCCTGTTTGATATCTCACGGGGTATATAGGAAAAGCCCCGCGATGGCGGGGCTTTGGTTCTGGGTTAATCGGCGGCGCCGGGCTGCATGTCGAGCTCGTCGGGAAACACGTTCTTCCAGAGTTGCCGCCACCGCGCCCACCGCTTCTTGAGGTAGGCAGTGCGGCAGGCCCCGCCCGCAAGCAGACCGTCCGCTGTCCGGGCCCAGGGCTGTTCAGCGGATACGAGCTTTCCGCAACCGCAGGCACAGGGTTCGGCAGCGGCCACGGCCTTCTTCGCAGGCTGTTGCGCCGATTGCTGTTCCGATGGCCATCCGCGCTGTTGCGGGTCGTTTCGGAACCGCACGCTGAGATCAGCGTCAGGCGATTCTCGAGGCCGTCGGTGTTCAGACTTCCGTTGGTCTTTGTCTCGGACACTCTCCTTTGTGAGGTTAGTGTGTGTGAAAGATCGATACTGCCGGTTCTTGGGTGTGGCTGTGTTCGAGATTTCCCCTAAGTCCAGCCTGTGGTCAGTATATATCGGAAAAGAAGCAACTACGTCAATTAATTGACACTGTTATCCACCGACCGTAAAGTGCCGGAGGACTATCTACCGGCCAGGAGGCCGACATGAACCCTGACTTCTATAAACCGAAGATGGAGCGTATGTCCGACGGACAGTACCGCAGCATCATCGGCTACATCCTGAAGAACGGCATCCTGGTGAAGACCACGCCGCAGGGTATCGGAGCGCTTACCTGCTTCGGTGCCCTGCCTCCCATGGTCTTCGATCCGAGGAACGGCGCACCCCTCATCACCGAACGGAAGCTCGGCATTCGAAATCCGATCGCGGAGATCACCGGGTTCGTGAACGGAGCTCGCACCATCGAGCAGCTCGAATCGTTCGGCATCTCCGGTGAAGCCTACTGGGTCCCGTATCGGGGCAAGGGGACCAAGTTCGGCATGGCACCGAACGACCTTGGACCCGGCTCCTACGGGGCGGCGTTCCACGACTTCGAGATCCCTCGGCCGTGGTGGCAGCTCTGGAAGCCCAGGACGCTGAACCAGTTCAAACAGCTGATCGAGAACCTGAAGAAGTACCCGCACCTGCGGACCCACGTCATCACACCCTGGAAACCGTACTACACGGGTGTGGGGCCGGACCGAAAGGTCATCGTGGCTCCCTGCCACGGCTGGTGCTTCTTCCGCGTAATGAACGGGAAGCTGTACCTCACGATGGTGCAACGGTCGGCGGACGTCCCTCT
>DASTHB010000012.1:0-2443 GCA_035718415.1 Minisyncoccota bacterium
ATCCGAGAGGCGAAGGAGATAAGCGGTAATCCGCGGTCCTCGTGGGCCCCCTGATAAAAAAGAACCAGTCACGAAGACTGGTTCGGGATGCGCGGCGGAGGGAAGGCGGAGATAAGGAGAGAGGAAGCCGCGCACGAGAAAGAGCAGAAGGAAAGCAGAGGTGTGAGATATCGGAGAAGTGAGAGAAATTAGCAACGGACGTCGTTGCGCAATCTTTCACCGGACCGATATCTGAGACCGCTGTAAACCCTCTGTCTTTAGTAACGAACGCAGACGCAACAAGGTTACTTCCTATGCGTTCACCTCGGCGTGCGCCGTATACGATCGCTTGTCGACCATTCTTCCCTCCTCGTCCACCTTATAGACGACAACCGCTCCAAAAAGCATCTTCACGTCCGGAGCTTTTTCCGGCGGCACCGATTCGAGATAGATCATCAAGGCGCGAAGCGCGTTTCCATGCGAGACGACGAGTACGTTCTTCCCCTCCTTAAGGAGAGGCAGCATGTGATCCGTATAAAACGGAACGACGCGTTCATACACAGTCTTCAGCGTCTCGCCGTTCGGGATCGGGTAATCCCAGTCGCGGCGCATATGATCGAACATTTCCTCCCCAACGAGCGCCTTCATGTCCCATTTGTTCTTCCCCGTATAATCGCCATAATCGCGCTCGTCGAGCGCGTGCGAGTACTCCTTCGGCACGTCCTGTTGCCCGAGCGTCTCGAGCATGGCATCGAGGGTCTCATGGGAGCGCACCTGCGCAGATGCGAACGCCTGATCGAGGCGCATCGGAGGAAGGAGCTTCCCCATCTCCTTCGATTTCTCGCGGCCGTACTCGGTCAGATGAACGTCGCGCGTGCCCGTCCACAACCCTTTCTTGTTCCACTCTGATTCGTGGTGGCGAGCGATGATGAGAGTTCCGGGCAATATCATAAATGGTGGAATCCTTTGGAACGGTGCTTGCCGGCCTCGACGAGAAGCCGTTCCATCTCCGCGATGGCTTCGACCGGGTGTTTCCCCGCCGCGGTCTCCTCCGACAGCATCGTGGCATCGGCGCCTTCAAGAACCGCGAGTTCGACGTCGGTCACTTCCGACCGCGCGGGTTCGAGATTCTCCGTCATCGAAAGGAGCATGCCGGTCGCTACGATGACCGGCTTTCCGGATTCATTTGCGGCGGCAACTATCGATCGCTGCACGAACGGCAGCTCTTCAATCGGCACTTCTTTGCTGAGATCGCCGCGCGCGACCATGACCGCGTCCGACGCGGCGATGATCTCGGAAAGCGCGCCGACCGCCGCTTTGCGTTCTATCTTAGCGATCAATTTCTGGTTGCCGCCGGCAGCGGCAAGAGCCTCGCGGTACTGCCCCACGTCCGCCGCGCTTGCGATGAACGACACCGCGACATATTCGAAACCCTGCTCGACCGCAAACCGGATCATTTCCCTGTCTGCGTCGCCGAGCGTGAACGCTTTCGATGCATCATAGGTGTGGCCGTCCGCGAGCTGGATGCGCGGCCCCGGCAGGTCTGCGATGAGCTTCACCGCGCGGCCCTCGCTCCGCGCAGCATCGCGAACAGCGGTCACGCGCTCGCTCCCATGCGAGAAATCCAACCATTCGAAATTGAATCGGGCGAGGTCCATTCCGGAACGGACCATGAGCGGCAGGATCCCCTCCTTTTCGCTCGCCGGACCTATGGTGGCGACTATCTGCGCACGCTCGGTCATAGAGATGACAATTCCTTTTCGATGTCCATGAGCCTATTGTACTTCACGAGGCGTTCTTCTTTCGTCGGCGCTCCCGCCTTCAGATAGTCGCATCCGAGTCCGGCGGCGAAGTCGGCGATGAACGTGTCCATCGTCTCTCCGGACCGGTGCGATGCATACACCTTCCAACCGGCCTGTCGCGCGGTCAGCACCGCTTCGATCGCTTCCGTCACGGTGCCGATCTGGTTCGGCTTGATGATGCAGGCGTTCGCCGCGCGGCGCTTCGCCGCTTCCTGAATGCGCTTCGTATTGGTTACCGTTAGATCATCCCCGACGACACGAACGGTCTCGCCGAGCGCTGCCGTGAGTGCCGCGAAACCGTCCCAATCTTCCTCATAGAAAGGATCCTCTATGGAGATGATGGGATACGATGCGACGATCTTCTCGTACCACGCCAGCATTTCGGCGTCGGTATGACGCTTTCCGCCAAGTTCGTACGCGCCCTCGCGATAGAGGCTCGTCGCCGCGATGTCGAGGGCGATGCGGATCTGCTCGGTCGTATAGCCGGCTGCGACGATGGCGCGGACGAGAACATCAAGCGCAGCCGCATTGTCGGCGAGCCGCGGCGCGAATCCGCCCTCGTCCCCCATCTCGACGCCGAAACCGAGCTGCGGTTGAAGCGCAGCCATGCAAGCGGTCGCCGCGGCAACTTGCTCCGCGATGGTTGTGAGCCCGACGGGAGC
>DASTHB010000013.1:0-2105 GCA_035718415.1 Minisyncoccota bacterium
GTACACATGGAGAGACCAAGCCAAGGAAGTTATCGAGGAGATTCGCGAGAACACATCGCCTGATATCACCGCAGTAAATCCAGTAACCGGCAAGACCTACGAGACAAAAGGCTTCCCGAACCCGACGAAAGGACAGCTCGAGACGATAGCCGCCATCGAGCGTAACGTGTCCAAACTGCCGTTCGACACGGGCGGACGCTGCGTCTACCTCGCATCTCCGGGCCACTTCAACCCCACGATGATCACGGGCATCATCAACCTCTTCAAGCCGTTCAATTCGGAAGGCTACAACGGCATCCGCGGCGCGCATTTCGGCATGGACTTCAACGACTATCCGTGGGAGCGCAACCTCGACGAACGCAAGAACGAGATGCGCGAAGCGGTCGTGCAGGCCTTCCGACGCCGGCAGTATTTCCATCCGCCGTTCCAGATGCCCGATCCGATGGTCATGAGCACGGAGGAGCTCGCGACCATCTACCACGTGCCATCATCGGTCGTCGCGACCCCTGGACTACGGCGCATACAGTCAGCGACCGGCGAAGCTCCGGCGAACCTGCCGATCTAACGCATGGCTTCTGCTCGCCGTTACGCTCCTTGGCTCGCTGCCGTGCTTCTCATCGCGCTCCTTTTTATCGCGTATGAGCGGTACGCATCGCCGCCCGCGAACTTCGAAGGGAAGACTATCGTCGTCATCGCTCGCGGCTCGACCTTGCCCGACGTGGCTCACGAGCTCGTTTCAGCGCACGTCCTCGCGCATCCGAACTCCTTACGGTATCTCATGCGCATTGCCGGCCTTTCGGGGAAGATCCATGCTGGCCCGTACCTCTTCGAAGGCCCCGAGAACATTTTCGTCATCGCGTATCGTCTTTCGACAGGCGATTGGGGCCTGCCGCCGGCCCGCATCACCTTTCCTGAAGGTCTGACCGTCCGCGAGATGGCTTCGAAGATAGAGGACGCGCTCCCGTTCGTGTCCGCAAAGGCATTCCTTGTGGCGGCGAGCTCGAGCGAAGGCGTTCTATTCCCGGATACGTACGTATTTCCACCTGACGCCACGGCACCACTCATCGTTAGCACGATGCGGTCGACCTTTGACGCGAAGCTAGCGCCGCTTGCCGGCGATATCCGCGCATCCGGTCGTTCGCTCCGGGACACCG
This sequence comes from Minisyncoccota bacterium, assembly GCA_035718415.1. Lineage (GTDB taxonomy): Bacteria > Patescibacteriota > Minisyncoccia > Phycocordibacterales > Phycocordibacteraceae > C7867-001. The sequence goes on from DASTHB010000013.1 coordinate 1,155, forward strand.
TCATACTTGCATCGCTCATCGAGAAGGAAGCGCGCACCACGGAGAACCGCAAGCTCGTCGCCGGAATCCTTCTCAATCGTCTTGCTCTCGGCATGCCGCTTCAGGTGGACGCCGTGTTCGGCTACATATTCAACCGCGAGACATACTCGCCGTCGCTCGCCGACCTCAAAGTGAATTCTCCGTATAACACCTACACGCATGCAGGGCTTCCGCCAGGCGCCATCGACAATCCGGGCATGGATGCGTTACTGGCGGCGATCCATCCCGCGGATACGAAGTATCTGTATTACCTCACTGACAAGAACGGTGTGATGCATTACGCGACGACGTACCAAGAGCATCTCCTGAATCAGCAGAAATTCCTGAAATAGCGACCGCACTTCCGCGGGCGGAGCCGCCGTGATTAGATGGGGCCATGGATGTGAGTGGAAAGCGCATATTCGTCGGGCTCTCTGGCGGCGTGGATTCCGCCGTTTCGGCCGCACGCCTTAAAGAAGAGGGAGCGGCGGTGACGGGCGTCTTCCTGAAAGGCTGGTATCCGCCCGGCATGCCGTGCACATGGGCGGAGGAGCGCCGTGACGCGATGCGCGTCGCGGCGAGGCTTCGCATACCTTTTATCACGCTTGAAGCGGGAGCGGAATACAAGAAAAGCGTCATCGAGTATCTCTTGTCGGAGTACAAAGCGGGACGGACGCCGAACCCCGACGTCATGTGCAATCGCGACATCAAATTCGGCGTCTTCCATCGATTCGCGAAGTCGCAAGGAGCGGATGCTATCGCGACCGGCCATTACCGCGCCGGAGAAAAGGACCAGACATATTTCCTCTGGGCGGTACCAAAGGACATTCTCGCCGAGACGATATTTCCGGTGGGGCATATGGATAAGAAGGACGTGCGGAAACTTGCCGAACATTTTCGCCTGCCGGTCGCAGAGAAGCGAGACAGCCAGGG
>DASTHB010000014.1:0-2316 GCA_035718415.1 Minisyncoccota bacterium
GGATGCGACCAGTCGTTCAACGAGCCGGGAGCCGCGGGATTGTATCCGGCAGGAACCGGAACGGTGCGGTCGGCGGTCGAGCTGAGTCCGGCAGCATTGAACGTAGCGCAAAGCTCGAACGCCTGCGCCCCTTTCGGCTTATAGACATACGAGAGCCCTGTCTGCGGGTCCATAGGGAGGCTCGCATACGGAGATGACTTCGTGAGGTCGGCGAGCGTTGGCGGGAGCGTCTGTTTAGCCTGCCAATAATACGTAATCTGCGACTGAAGGCTCATGAGGTCCTGAACCTTCTGCGCGTCAAAACGCGCGAGGCGCGCCTGACCGGGCGTGCCGACGATCACGAATCCGGAAGCGATGGTCGCGATGGCGAGAACCGCAACGCCGATGCCGACATAGTTTCGGTATCGGGCATTGGCGGTCCAGTAGCCGCGGAGGTCCGCGATGAAATGCATGAACACGCCTGCCGCAACGAGCAGGACGACGAGCACCTTAAGCAGGAACGCCGTCGTGAGCGCCTCGCCGTTCAGGAACGTCGTGAGAAGAGTGATGAGGTCGACGGCGATCGCAGCACCGGCGACGAAGAGCGTAAGAATGACGGCCCAGCGGCGGACCCAGATGTCGCCTTTCCCGGGATCAGCGGCGATGTCGCGGCGGATGAGCCTCATCAAGAAGAGGTATGCCGGCAGAAGAACGATGATGGAGGCCATTTCACCGCTGATGCCGCTCTGATACGGATCTACGGGATAATACTGGAGCACGTTCGGGAACGCGTAGTTGATGTAATTGAAAATGAGATAGATGAACGAAATGACCGCCCAGTAGAACGCGACCATCGCACCGGCCCAAAGGAAGAAATCTTTTGCTGTCGTCCGTGGGGTGTTCATAGGGCCGTATTATACCACAAATGCAAGGCCCCCGCCGTTATGCAGCGGGGGCTCAGCTCTACTCCGTTCGGAAAAAGACGTGAGCGAAGAGCATCGCGAGGAACATGCTCATGAACACCGCGAACACTACCTTCGAGGCGACGGCCCCGAGACCGAGCGAGGGGCCGAAGAGCGCCGCCACTATGGCGGCGACGAGAAACGCGAAAGCCCAGTACGACATATCGCCTCCTTCTCAAGCGAGTGAACCCGGTATCCTTCTACGCCACCTTTGCGGAATGTCAAGCTAGCCGTGCAGAAACTCGATGACATCGCCGTCCCTGACGATGTATTCCTTCCCTTCCGTGCGGACCAGGCCCTTATCACGGGCGGCGGCGTAGCTCCCTGCATCGAGCAGGTCCTTCCAGTTGATGACTTCTGCGCGGATGAATTTCGTAAGGAAATCCGTGTGGATGGCGCTACCCGCGACCGGCGCGGTGCTCCCGCGCTTCACGGTCCACGCGCGCGTCTCATCCTTTCCGGTCGTGAGGAACGATATGAGGCCAAGCACGTCATAGGCCCCCGTGATGAGCGCGTGGATCCCGTCCTCGGAGACGCCGAGCTCCTGGCGGAAGCCTGCGCGGTCATCGTCAGCGACATCGTTCAATTCCCGTTCCGTCGCCGCGTCCACGAAGACGTATTTGCCGCCGAGCTCTGAAATGATCTGGAAGGCGCGTTCAGCTCGGCCGTCGCCCATTTCATCGAGATTGTGTCCCCCGCTCTTCCGATTGAGCGCATACAGTATCGGCTTCATCGTAAGGAGGTTCAGATGCTCGACGAGCTTCATCTCGTCGCTCGTGAGCCCCGCATGGAGCGCGAGCTTGCCGACGGAGAACGCCTGCATCAACTTCGCAAGCACCGCATCTTCCGCGATAGCTTCTTTGAAGCCGGCCTTCACGTCTCGCGCGAGCTTGTCGCGGCGTTTCGTCACCTGCTCGCCGTCAGCGAGCGTGAGCTCGAGATTGATGACCTCGATGTCCTTGTACGGTTCGACTTCTTCGGCGACGTGCGTCACGTTCGGGTCGTCGAAGAACCGCACGACCTGGAGTATCGCGTCCGTCTCGCGGATGTTGGCGAGGAATTGGTTGCCGAGCCCTTCGCCCTGCGCGGCGCCCTTCACGAGTCCGGCGATATCCACGAATTCGATGGCCGCGGGGATGACCTTCTCGCTTTTGCTGAATGCCGCGAGCTGTCCGAGGCGGGCGTCGGGCACGCCGACGACGCCCACCGACGGGTCGATGGTGCAGAACGGGTAATTCTCTGCCGGCACTGATGCCTTGGTGAGCGCGTTAAAAAGAGTCGACTTCCCGACATTGGGAAGCCCGACGATACCTATCTTGAGCATATATCGAGACTACGGTCTTGAAGCCCATTAATCAAGCGTTACTCGGGCGTG
>DASTHB010000015.1:0-2253 GCA_035718415.1 Minisyncoccota bacterium
GGGGTCCTTCGCATCCATCGCTTGCGTTACGATAAGCAATCTCATAGCGATTCTTTCCACCTACGCGCCCACTCATTCTCATCCGGAAGCGTGATATTGAGCGCGCCTCGCGGCCTTGTGCGCAAGACGTCAATGACGGCGTCGGCGAGCTTCTCGCGCGGCACGGTTATGGCACCCGCTTCCCGCGCGATACCGACGTCGAGGCTCACGACCGGGACGCCGGCCCCAAGGGATTCTATGATGCTCGCGCCCCAGCTTTCGTGGCGCGACGTCGAAAGAACGACGTTCGCCGCAGCAAGGTGCATGCTTGGCTCCATCCAGCCGAGCACTCTGACGCCACGGCGTTGGGCCGCCTGCTCGATCAGCTTGTCGCGCAAGCTTCCCTCCCCGATCATGAGGAGCTGGACGTCCGGAATATGCTTTGCTACTTCGTCAAATACGGCGATCGCGGCGAACGGGTCTTTCTCGCTCTCATAGCGGCCGATCCAGAGAATGGTCGGCGTTTCGGACGGTCGACGTTTGACCGCCCTGAACCGCTCGACATCGAGATAGACCGGCAGGACGGTAAGTCTTCCCCGCACCCCTATTTCCATGATCTGCGGCGCCAATCTGTCCGATACGACTCGGATGGAGTCCGCCCGCCTCAGCACGAAACGAGCGACCGTGCGGCGGAGACCGGATGAAGCCGCGAGATCGGCATGCACCTGGATATTGAGGCGCAAGCCGTTTCTCCAGGCGAGGAATGCGCTGAACAACCCGCGCCAGAAAGGGTCTTGCGACGTGATGACGTCGTACCGTTTCGTCGCCGCCGCCGCCGCGATGCGCGACCAGGAGTGCACCTGCGGCCAGACGAATACGTCGAGCCGGTCGACCTTGCTTTTCTGGAGCATCAGCCTTTTATACCCCCCCGTCCCTTCGCGGAGGAGATTCCTGTCGCCGCTTATCATGAGGACGTTCATAGCGAAGAAAGGAATGAAGCGGTGGCCGCGAGCATAGCGTCAGGAGAATACTGCAGAACGGAGGCTTTCGCTTGTGCACGGACCTTCTGCGCGAGTGAGGGATCGTTAAGCACCATTTCCATGGCGGCAACGAGCGCGCTTCCGTCACCGACCGGGACCAACATGCCGTTCTTCCCGTCTTCGATGATCTCGTCATTGCCGCCCGCGTCCGTGGCGATGACGGCCGCGCCGAGGGAGAGCGCCTCGACGAGAAGATGCGAGAACCCCTCGTACGATGAATTAAGAACGAAAATATCGGCAGCCTTGATGACCGCGAGCGTATCCGCATGGGAAAGCTGGCCGGTGAATTCGCACATGATGCCGTGTTTCTCCGCACGCTTCTCAAGCTCCGCGCGATCGGGGCCGTCGCCGACGATGGCGAGCCGCGCGGATGCATGCGTCTTGCGGAGCGTGCCGACGGCGTCAATGACGCCGTCGATGTGCTTCCAAGGAACAAGCCGCCCCGCGGTGACGATGAGCGGGCGCTCGAGCGAACGGATGCTCTCCGGCACCGTGCCGGGCTTCCCCACGGGGACAGCGTTCGGTATCACGTCTATCCTGCTTCCGCGGACGCCCCACGCCCGCATGATGCTTTTCAGGTAGTAGCTCGGCACGAGGACTCTATCCGCGAAGAGGGCGACCGCCTTCTCTATGGTCCGCAGGACGAACACGGGGAACGGAACATGCTCGTTGCGGACGAATGCGTCGAGGTCCTCAGTGACCCCGAAGCGCTGGCGTCCCTGCTCCCACGCATAGTCCCCGACCACCTTCACCACGAAAGGCAGGCCGCGAAGCCAGGCCGCTTTCGCTGAAGGAAGCCCCACTGACACCGGATCGAGAGCGAGCACCGCGCTCGCCCCCTTCGCCGCCTTGTAGACCTGCCAGAAATACGCGACGTGACGAACGAGTTTCGGCAAATGTCGCACTCGGGCGAAGGGAACGACGGCTACCTCGATGCCGCGCGCGGGCAATCCTTCTTCGAGGATCTGCGCGTAGGTGGCCGGGCCGCCGATCTCGGGCGGGTAGAGGGGTGTAGCGATGACGACCTTCATGCTCATATTCTATGCGGATATGCGACCGAATACCTCGCCCATCGACCGCGCGATCGAGTTCCAATCGTACGAGGAGACGGCGAGACGCCGCGCCTCTTCCGCTACCCGTCTCGCAGCGTCCGGATGCGCGATGATATCGTTCACCGCTTCCGCGATCTCTTTTGGTGAATCGCGGTCCACGGCCCACCCCGTCGTCTTCCTGT
>DASTHB010000016.1:0-4261 GCA_035718415.1 Minisyncoccota bacterium
ATCTCCCCCGGTTCGTGAGCGCGCTGCTCGTCTACGTGCTCGTGTTCGGCTCCGTATTCGCCATACTCTATTTCTTCTTCCCGCCCATCGTGTCCGACGCCGCGCAGTTCCTCGCCGCGATGCCGCAATACCTCGACGCGATCAATGTGCCCTCGCCCTTCACGTCGATCACGAACGCGGCTGCGGCGAGCCAGCCACAGGTGCAATCCTTCCTTTCGACCCTGCTCTCGCTCCAAGGGATCTTCACGTCGAGCTCGGCGAGCATCGTACAGCTCCTCATCACGTTCTTCGGCGGCATCTTCTCGCTCGTGCTCGTTATCGTGCTGTCGTTCTACTTCGCGCTCCAGGATACGGGCGTCGATGACTTCCTCAAGCTGGTCCTCCCGGTGAAATTCGAAGAGTACGCCGTGGACCTCTGGCGGCGTTCGCAGAAGAAGATCGGTCTCTGGATGCAAGGACAGATACTGCTCTCTCTCATCGTCGGCATACTCGTCTACCTCGGCCTTCTCATCATCGGCATACCGTACGCGCTCCTGCTCTCCGTCTTTACCGCAATGGCTGAGATCATTCCGGTCTTCGGCTCGCTCATCGCGGGAACCGTGGCGGTCATCGTCGCCTACTCTGACGGCGGCATCGCGCTCGGCGCCATCGTCGCCGGCCTCTACGTCGTCGTGAACCAGTTCGAATCGAACCTCATCTATCCGCTCATCGTGAAGAAGATCGTCGGCATCCCGCCGCTGCTCGTCATCGTGGCGCTTATCGCGGGGTATACGCTCGCCGGGTTCCTCGGCGTGCTCCTCTCGGTGCCGCTCGCGGCCGTGATCCTCGAATTCATCTACGACCTCGATAAGCGCAAGCGGCGGCTCGCGCGCGGATCGTAGTCTCCATGGGAGCTCGCTATCTCACCACGACCCTGCCGTACGTGAACGCGGACCCGCACATCGGGTTCGCGCTCGAGCTCGTGCAGGCCGACGCGCTCGTGCGCACGTGGCGTTCCGCGGGCGATGACGTCTTCTTCAATACCGGCACAGACGAGCACGGGCAGAAGATATGGAATGCGGCCCAGAAAGCGGGCAAGGACGTGCAGGCGTACGTCGACCATTACGCGGGCGAATTCAGGAAGCTCGGCGACGCGCTCGGACTCGACGCGCTGGAGTTCATCCGTACGACTGACGAGAAGCACGTGCGCGCCGCTACCGAGATGTGGAAACGGTGCGAAGCGAGCGGCGACATCTACCTGAAGGAATATGAGGGCCTCTACTGCGTGGGTCACGAGGCTTTCGTCATGGAGAAGGACCTCGTCGACGGAAAGTGCCCCGATCATGGCGCGGCGCCCGAGATACTGAAAGAGAAGAATTATTTCTTCCGGTTCTCGAAATACCAGCCGTATCTGCTCGAGTACCTCGCGAAGCCGGGAGTCATCATCCCCGAATGGCGCCGCCAAGAGGCCATCAAGTTCGTCGAAGGCGGTTTGGAGGATTTCAGCATTTCGCGAGAGAAGAAGCGGCTCTCCTGGGGCATTCCGGTGCCGGGCGATGATACCCAAGTCATGTACGTCTGGTTCGACGCGCTCACGAGCTATATATCCACGCTCGGTTGGCCGGACGGGAGCGATTTCGATACGTACTGGAACAACGGGCAGACTCTCCAGATGGCGGGCAAGGACCAATTGCGCTTCCAATCGCTCATCTGGCAGGCGATGCTCAAGTCCGCAGGCCTTAAGGCGACCGATGCCGTTTTCTACCACGGGTTCATCACCTCGGACGGAAAGAAGATGAGCAAGAGCATCGGGAACGTCATCAGCCCGTACGACCTCGTGCGGAAATACGGAACGGACGCGACACGCTATCTCCTTTTGCGACACGTGAATCCTACCGAGGATTCGGACGTGACGTGGGAGCGTCTCGATGAGTGGTATACGGCGAATCTCACGAACGGGATCGGCAATCTCGTTGCTCGGGTCATGAAGTTGTCCGAGGACAATCACGTCGTCGCGTTGACCGCCGACAGCAATGCGCTCGCGGGCGGCGTCGCCGGCGCGCTCGACGCGTTCGAATTCAAGGACGCGATGGAACACGTCTGGCAGCGTATACAGACAGTGGACCGCCGCATGAACGAAGAGGAGCCGTACAAGGTGGTGAAAACAGATCCAGAGAGGGGCAAGGCGATACTGCAAACCATGGTGCAGGATCTCCACGAGATCGGACAGGCGCTTGCTCCCTTCATGCCCGACACGAGCCGGAGAATCCTCGAGGCCGTCGCCGCGAACAAGAAGCCCGAGAATCTGTTCCCGCGACTTGCATGACACCCCGGTACATAGACGCGCACTGCCATATCCAATTCGACCAGTATGCGAACGATAGTGCGGAGCTTATCGCGCGTATGCGCGACGAGGGAGTCATCGGCATTGTCGTCGGTGTCGATATCGAGTCCTCGAAGAGGGCGATAGCGCTCGCCGAAGCGCACGAACACCTCTTCGCGTCCGTCGGCCTCCATCCGAACCACACGATGGAACTGTTCGACGAGGCGGCGTATCGGGAACTCGCGGCGCATCCGCGCGTCGTCGCGATCGGGGAATGCGGTCTCGACTATTTCCGACCCGCCGACGTTACGGAAGATGTGAAGGATGCGCAACGGGCGTTGTTCCGGAAGCACATCGCCCTCGCATCGGAATCGGGGAAACCGCTCATCATCCATGCGCGTCCCTCTAAGGGCACGCAGGACGCGTACGGCGATCTCATCGGGCTTCTCCGCGAAGGAAAGAAGGCGCATCCGGACGTAAGCGGGGACGTGCACTTCTTCGTCGGAGGCAGGGAAGAGGCGAATGAGCTGGTAACGCTCGGTTTCAGCGTGTCCTATACGGCGGTCATCACCTTCGCTCGCGATTACGACGCTACCTTGCGCGCCGTACCGCTTTCGCACCTCTTGTCCGAGACCGATGCGCCCTATGTGGCGCCGGCCTCACGGCGGGGAGAGCGCAATGACCCGCTCGCTGTTCCGGAGATCGTCCGCAAGATGGCCGACGTCCGCGGCGAGGATGAAGAGCGAGTGCGTGAGACGCTCCTTGAGAACGCGCGTCGGCTCTTTTCGCTCCCGATATAGGCCATAGAACCGCTCCTTGCGGGGGCCCTACTCGCGTGCTACGATTGCCCCATTATGGCGAAATTAGACGCAGAAATGCGGGCGGATGATCTCGATATCGGGAATGACCCGCGCGTGTACGAATTGGGCTTTCATCTCGACCCCGAGCTTCCTTCCGAGGAAGTGAAGAAGGCGTACCAGGCCGTCCGGGACGCGGTCGCAGAGGCCGGGCAGATCGTCGCGGAGGGCGAGCCGGAGAAGATACAGCTCGCGTATACGATCTCGCGTCAGGAAGTGTCCGGTCGCCGCGATTTCGATTCAGCTTTCTTCTCGTGGATCGTGTACGAGACAACGCCTGAAAAGCATGCGGCCGTGCTCTCTGCTGCGTCCGAGAACAAGCACATCGTCCGTTTCATCGATGTCGTGACGACCAAGGAAGCGGCGCGGCACGCGGTCGAAATGCGCGAGATGGCCCTCAAGGCGCCGACGACGGAGTCCCAGGAAGCCGAAGCTGCGCAGGGAGCGGAGCTTGACGCCGCCCTCGAGAACGTCGGTATATAATTACAGCATGTACCTCAACAAGGTCTTCCTCTACGGTAATCTGACCCGCGACCCGGAACTGAAGGCGCTTCCTTCGGGCGGCCAAGTCGCGAATTTCGGCATGGCGACCAACCGGTCCTTCAAGGACAAGTCCGGCGCGCGACAGGAGACGACGGAATTCCATAACGTCGTGGCCTTCGGTCGCACCGCCGAAGTCATCGCGCAGTACGTGAAGAAAGGCCGCCCGCTTTTCGTGGAGGGCCGCATCACGACGCGGTCATGGGAAGGGAAGGAGGACGGCAAGAAGCAGTATCGCACCGAGATCATCGTCGAGAACTTCCAGTTCGGCGCCGATGGCGGCCGCGGGGGCGCAGCAGCTCCGAGCGCTGAAGAACAGCCGGCGGCGAAGGATGAGGAGGCGATCAAGTACCCCGACGAGGAGATCAATCCCGAAGATATCCCGTTTTAATAAATCATCATGGCATATCAAGCAGAACGCGAGGAGATAGAGATAAAGAAATTCATCGATTACAAGGATGTCGCTTACCTGCGCATGTTCACCAATCCGCATGCGAAGATCCTGTCGAAGAAGCGCACGGGCATTCCGGCGGGGAAGCAGCGCGATATCGTTCAGGCGATC
>DASTHB010000017.1:0-4775 GCA_035718415.1 Minisyncoccota bacterium
CCTTCCGCGTGAAGTAGATGGAGCCGCGATCGAACAATCCCCCGCTCGAGGAAGCGAACTGACGGTCCGCTTTCTGGGCGTAGTCCTCGCCATACACGATCTGTACGAAATAGAGCCTCGACAGGATGAGGAGCGCCATCAAAACGACGAATCCGAGGACAACTCGGATACGGGATCGGAACTGTGCCCGCATATGGAGCTATTCTACCGCAGTGCGGTGACGCCTTCCGAGCGTACGAACGTTTCCTTTGCGGGCTTCGCGTAGCCGAGGGCCGTATAATCGGCAGCCGTGATGCGCGCGACCTTGTCGAGATATGCCGATTCGAGTTTTGCGACGACCGATTCGTCCGAGCGGACCGATTGCGAGAACTCGACGGTGAGGGCCGCGTAGCTCATCACGGTCGCTATGAGACCGATGTACGTGACGATGAGGATGGCGACGAGCGTCACCGCGACCGAGAGAGGCGAGAACGGAAGGTACGTGCGAAGTTTATGCATAGGTCGGTTCCTCGTGGCTTATAAGCTGCCGCTCGAAGACGCGCAGTTTCGCGCTGCGCGCCCGGCGGTTCTGCACGACTTCGCTCCGTGACGGGACGATAGGTTTCTTCGGCGAGAGCGAGCCAAGCCCCGCCTCCGCGGCCGCGCGCAGGATGTTCTTCACGACCCGGTCCTCGATACTGTGGAACGAAATGACGGCGATCTTGCCACCGGGCGAAAGCGCCCTGAGCGCCGCCGTCAGACCTTCCTTGAGCGCCGCTATCTCGTCGTTCGTCATGATGCGAAGCGCCTGGAACGTCTTCGTGGCGGGGTGCAGACGGCGATGTTGGTAGGAGCGGGGCGTTCCCGCGAGGATCGCTTCGACGAGATCGCCGACGGTAAGGATGCGCGCTTTCGCGCGGGCGGCGACGATGGCCTTCGCGATGCCGCGCGAGAAGCGTTCTTCCCCGTAGGTGTAGATGATATCGGCCAGCTCTTCCTCCGACGCGGAGTTCACGATGTCGGCGGCCGTCGTGCCGCTCTCGCCATAGGTCATGAGAAGCGGTTCGTCGGCATTCTGGAAGGAGAAACCGCGCGGGGACGCTATTTGAAATCCGCTCCAGCCGAGGTCGAAGAGCGCCTTGTTTATGGGCGCGACATGAAGCCGCTCGAGGATGCGTTCGAGATTCCTGAAATTATCGTTGACGATGTGCGCGACCGGGCGCTCGGCGCGACGGTCTTCGGCGTAGGCGCTGCGCGCGCGTTCCACGGCGGCGGGGTCGGCATCGATGCCGACGAGCACGCCGCCTTCTCGCAGAAGGGCGAGGATGGCTTTGAAATGGCCTGCGCCGCCCAAGGTCGCGTCAACGACCGTGTCGGAAGGCTGCACCTCAAGCGCCTTGAGGACTTCGCTCATGAGCACGCTTTCGTGTTTAGCCTCCATATCAATCTGCATCACCGAGCTTTTCGGCGAAGGATTCCGCGTCGCGCTCGATGGCGCTCGTGTAGTTCTTCCACGCCGCCTCGTCCCAGATCTCGATGCGGCTCGCCACACCGGCGACGACGACCTTCGATTGAAGTCCCGCGTAGGACTTAAGGTGATCGGGGACGAGGATGCGTCCTGCTGAATCGACGTCGGCCTCCATCGCCCCTGAAAGGAAAAGGCGCGCGAGTCCGCGCGCCGCCGCTGTGCCTCCTGCATGCACAGCTCGAACCTCCGCTTCCCTCGCCCACGCCTTCTTCGGATATACGAAAAGACAGCGATCAAGGCCGCGCGTCACGACGACAGCGCGGCCCAGCTCTTTCCGGAATTTCGCCGGAACAGAAAGACGGTTTTTCGGATCGAGAGTGTGCAGGTATTCGCCGATGAACATGCGAAAGAATATAGCGGGCTTGGATGCTGGGACGGCCACCACTCCGTTCCCCACTTCCTCCCACTGGTATGGAATTATACGCCACTCTATCCCACATTTTGCATGAAGTTATCCCCACGTAAAAATGCATTGACAGTGAGAGTTAAATGATGCATTATATGCATGGACAACTCAGAGGAACTTGCCATGTACTTCGTAACGAAGTGGATCCCCCTCCTTGGCCTCTACCTTATTGATCGGGAGCTCGCGATGCTCGAAGACGCTCGAAATTACCGTCCGAGCCTCGTCGACCGCGAGTCGCTCGACACCACGGAAGATATTGAAGAGCTCGAGGGAGAACGCTATGTCGCATACCGCGTCACTGCAGCCACCTGCGTGATTCTCGGCTGCCTGCTCACGATATTGGCCCGCTCCCATGGCCAGTGAATATGTCGTCGCCGTCGTGCGACGGATACGGGCGACGAAACGGCATCCGCCGAGACTGGAAAAGGCACTGTTCTGGGGTTCCGATGAGGAGCGCCAGCGCAAGATACGGCTCTACAAGAAGGCGACGCGGGCGCGCTTGGCCCTCCAGGGCGAGCGCGTCGTCAAATGGCTCCAGTACAAAATCGAATCGAGGCAGTGACCGCCAGCAGCTAGTGCCGGCGGTTTTTTATTGCGTCGCCTCGGCGAGCCGTTTGAGAACGAAATCCCGGGGAATCCCTGCGAGAAACCACCCGGCCTTCGGCCCGGAATCACGGCCGAGAAATACGCGATATATCGCTTGGAAGAGATCCTTCGGCGCGATCGATACTTCGGTCTTGAGATCATGCAGCCGGGCATGGAGCTCCTCTCCCGTCTTCGCCGAATCGCTCAGATACTCACGAATGGCGATGAGCGCCGTCTTCTGCGCGTCGGAGAGCGACGCTTGCGGCATCTCCTTTTGCAGCGTGTATTTGAATTCTTCCGGCGCATACGCATCGAGCCAGTACTTCGCATACTGCGCGCGCTCGTCGAGCTTCTGCTTCTCCCGCGCTGACAGCTCGCTCCCCTTCACGGACTCGGCCTCCTGAGCGAGCGATAGGTGCGGCATCTGGACGATGAAAGCGACTTCGCGGAAACGCATCTGCCACGGCGCATCATGCGCTGCGCGGTTCTCGGGAAGCTCCGTGAGCGCATAGAGACGCGCATAGTCATCGGCCTTGCCCTCGCGCGATGCCTCGGCAAGTTCGTCGTACCAATCGTATACGCGCGGCACTGAATCGCCTGAAGGATCGATGTCGATCTGCTCGCGGATATCCTTGCCGATAAGCACGAGGCGGAATGCCTCCGCAGGAAAGAGGTCGCTCATGTCTTTCGCCGAGCTTCCTCTGCCCTTTGAAGAAGACATCTTCTTGCCGCCGATGAGGAAGAACTCATACGGGATGTCGAACGGCGGTTCGTACTCGAATATCTCCCGCGCTATGTGGTTCGCCACGTCGCGCGAACCGCCTTTCGTCGAGTGGTCCTTGCCCCCGCCTTCGATATCGACTCCCATCGCTCCCCATTTCGCGGCCCAATCCACCTTCCAGAAGAGCTTCGCACTGCCTTTCCAAGGCGCGATGCGGCCAGCATGCCCGCACGACACCGCTTCATCAGGATTCCGATCGCACGAATACGCGACGGTCTCGCCATCAAAGTCGTATGCCCGCGTGGTCATCATCTTGCCGCAATGCTCGCAGACGACCGAAATGGGCAGCCACGATTCATCTTTTTCCGAACCGGAAACCTCTTTCAAGACGCGCCGGACGTCCGACGCCCGCGTGAGCGCGGTAGCTATGTATCCGTCCATGCGGCCGGAGCGATAGAGCTCCGTCGCTCGGTAATATTCGGGATGGAAGCCGGCCTTCTTGTGGACCGATACGAACTCCGCACCGAAGTATTCCGCGTAGTTCGCAAAACCCGGATCCGGGCTCGGTACGGCGTAGAGCGGTTTGCCGAGATGTTCCCTATACTCCTCAGCATTCAGATAGCCCGGCACGGAGTCGAAGGGATCGAAGTCGTTGAGCTCGAAACGGAACTCGTTCTCGATCCCCTGCTCCGCAAGTACTTCCGACACAAGGCCGTGGATGGCGACGCCGCGCATGCTCCCCACGTGCACGCGCCCCGAGAGCGTCTTCTCGTCGCGTATGACGAATTTCTGACCGTTCTTCGGCTTTCGCGTGTCGAGTATCTCCCCCGCTATACGGTCCGCCCAAAGCATATGAAATCTATGCTAGCACAGGAGCGAACGGGAGGGTTTTTCGGAACGTCCGGAGCCGGGCGCGCCAGGTAGAGCAAGTTTTCCAGCAGGAAAATAATGCGGTCCCGAAATCGTCTGGTTCGCGCTTAGGAAACCTTCTCGATGGTGTACGTCTGCTTGCCGGACGGGGTGGCGAAGGTGAAGACGTCGCCCTTCTTCTTCCCCATGAGCGCGGCGCCCAAGGGCGAGAGGTGTGACAACTTCTTCACGCGCATGTCGGCTTCCTCGCTGCCGACAATGGTGTATTCATGCACTTCCGGGCTGCCGTCCTTCCGAATGGCGACCCTGGAATTGAAGCTCACCTCGTTCTTCTTCTTTCCTTCCGACTGTATGACGGAATGCTTCACCATCTCTTCGAGCTTCTTGATGCGCTCTTCGGTCGCGGCCTGCAGGTCGCGTGCCTCCTGATACTCCGCATTCTCGGAGAGGTCTCCGAGCGAACGCGCGTATTCGAGGTTCTTTGCGATCTCAGTCCGGCGCACCGTCTTGAGGTGCTCCAGTTCTTTGACCATCTCATCGAACTTCTCTTGCGAAACAACTACCTGCGGAACTTCTGGCATATATGTGTTTGCGGTATTGTACGTGGCGCCCTATAACTTGCAAGCCCTCGACTAGGGCGCGACCGGCGTCGTCGTCCCCGTACCGCCCACATACGTGGAATTTCC
>DASTHB010000018.1:0-4295 GCA_035718415.1 Minisyncoccota bacterium
AGCGCGTTCCGCTTCGATTCCTCGTCCATCTGTTCCATCGAGCGCGCCGCTTCGGCGAACGTCTTGTTCGTGACGGACTTCCCGTCCGCTTCCGCGCCGGCGTGGCCTTTGCCCATCGGATTGTCCGGCATCATGCAGCCGCAGTTGTAACACATGGCCGCAGTATGGCGGTCAGGCGGTGAAGCGATAGTGAACCCAAAACGCGTTGCGGCCTTCGGCCCCATTCCGCAGACGCATTCAGTGCGCGAACGCAAGCGGAATGACGTGCTCGGCGCCGGCCTTCGTGAGCGCGTCGATGGCCGCCTGCATCGTGGCTCCGGTCGTGATGACGTCATCGAGGACGATGTACGTGCGGAAGGGGAAGACCGGCTGCGCGGCGCGGAACGCGCCGCGCATATTCCGCCGCCGCTCTTCGCCCGACAGCGCGACTTGGGAGACCGTGTCGCGCACGCGCGTAAGGAGCCCGCTCTCGATAGGGATGCCGAGCTTCGCGCGGCGCGCGACCTCCAGGACCTGATTGAAGCCGCGGTCGCGCCGCCGCATGACGGAGAGCGGTACGGGGACGATGCAGGTGCTGCCGAGCCATTCTTCGTCGGATAAGTACTCCCGGAGCGCCGACGATAAGAGGTCATGCGCGTGCCCGCTGCCGTGGTACTTCGCCTCATGGACGGCAGCTCGCACGAGCATGTCCGAAAAGGGCAGGAGCGCGATGGCGCGCGGGTCCGTTTCCGAAAGCAATGCGGGTTCGAGTCGCGCGAGGAAGGCGTCGTGGTCGACGCCGCGGAGAACGAGCTCATCCTCCCGTGGCGGGAAGAGGACGTCCAAAAGGTACATGCTAGTATTATAGGCACATGTCGTTTTTCTCGGACCTGTTCAAGGGCGCTGCGAAGCAAAAGAGCGTTCTCGGGGTCGACATCGGCTCCTCGTCGCTCAAAGTCGTTCAGCTCCGCAAAGATAAGGGCCAAGCCGTACTCGAAACGTACGGCGAGCTCGCTCTCGGCCCGTACGGCGGCTCGGAAGTCGGTCTTTCCACCAATCTTTCGGCCGAGCAGATAACGGAAACGCTGAAAGACCTCCTGCGCGAGGCGAAAGCGACGACCACGTCGGTCGGCGTCTCCATACCGTTCGCGCGGTCGCTCCTCACGCTCGTCGAACTCCCGTACCGGAAGGACCCGAAGGAACAGCAGACGGTCATCGAGCTCGAAGCGCGCAAGTACATTCCGGTGCCGATCTCCGAAGTGCAGCTCGATTGGTTCGTCGTACCGAAAGGAGCGCCCTCGGATTTCGACCAGAAGGCGCCCGACAACAAGAACGAGACCGTGGACGTGCTCCTCGTCGCCGTTCATAACGACGAGCTCGCCTTCCTGCAGTCCATCGTGAAGGGCGCGGGGCTCACCTCGAGCTTCTTCGAGATAGAGATATTCAGCACCATCCGCGCGACGGTCGACGATCCCGTGAAGCCCACGATGATCATCGACGTCGGCGCCGCATCGACCAAGACGTACGTCATCGAGCACGGCGTCGTCGCGCTCTCGCACTCGATAAACATCGGCAGTCAGGACATCACGCGCGCCATCTCGGTCGCCGGGAACCTTTCCATAAACGAAGCGGAAGCGGTGAAGAAGCAGCACGGTCTCATGGGCGACGGCAGCGGCGGCCCCGAACTCGTGTTCACGCAGATATTCGCCGAAGTGAAGCGCGTGCTCGTGCAGTACGAGACGACGCATAAGAAATCAGTCTCCGCCATCGTGCTCACGGGCGGGGGAGGGGTGACGAAGGAGCTCGGCGGTTTCGCGAAGAGCCTCTTCTCCATCGATGTGCGGGTCGCGGACCCGTTCTCAAAGACAGCGGCACCGGCATTCATGCGTCCGGTGCTCGAGGCGATAGGACCGGAATTCGCCGTCGCCGTCGGTCTCGCGCTCCGCAAGCTGGAGGAATAAACAAAACCCCGGACCAAGTCCGGGGTTATACGATCTGTGCCCTAACGCGCCTACGTTCAGGTGAGGTGCATTTTCTTGTACATCACACCGAATACGACGTAGAGGAACCCGAGGCCCCCGAAGAGGAAGGCCATCATCATCTCGGCGCTCGCGACGCCCGGAGCCGTTTCCTTCAAGGCGGCATCGAAGGCCACGCATGTCGCATACAAGCAGAATGCCCCGAACACGAACAGAACTATCCTCATGATCCTCCCTGACGGGTTTGAGTAGTGCCTAAATCATACACCAATCCAGACTGTTTGTCAAATGCGCGCGCATCCACTCAAGTTGTCGGGCATTTCTTGTTGCGTCGACCGATCCATAGGCGCCGGTTTTGCACACATGCCTTACCAAGAGGTGCAGGTCGCACGCTATACCCCGTGAGATAGGACGTTTGGTTCTTTATGCTGGATTTCATGCATATTGTCCACACGATGCGACACCTCGGTTTATATGCGCTTTATCTCATGGGGTATACTGCTTACTAAATGGCTCTTCTTCCATCCGTCCCTACGTCATTCGTGCCGCATACACCGGCCGCGCCGTCCCGCTCAAGCGACACCGTCAACATATTCTCTTACATCGCGTACGGCATTCTGCTCATTTCGTTCGTCATGGCGATCGGCGTCTTCGCCTACGGGGAGATATTGAAAGGGCAGGTGCAGAAGAAGGACGCGGAGCTCTCGAAGGCCGAGGCGGCCATCGACACCTCGACGGTCGAAGGCTTCGTCCGGCTGCGAGACCGGCTCGCCTACGCGAGCGATGAGCTCAAAGCGCACGTCGCGTTCTCGAATTTCTTCACGGCGCTCGGCACCATATTGCCGACAACGGTTCGGTTCGGCAGTCTGCACCTCGCCATGGACCCGACGGGCGCTGCCGTGGTCGACGGATCGGGGATTGCGAAAAGCTTCAATGCGCTCGCGTCCTTCAGCAACGCCATCGCCGAAGACGGCCGCATCAAGAGCGCCATCTTCTCGAAGATAAGCGTACGAGGCGACGGGACCGTTTCGTTCGCCTTCACCGCGTCCATCGACCCGAAGCTCATCGTGTTCTCGGCGAAGGGTTCCTCCGACGCTTCGGCCCAGGAGCAACCGCAGCCGGAGCAGACGCCTGCCGTCGCGCCGGCGCCGCCCCTCAAGTAATGCTATGAACGGAAAAGCACTTCCAGCGACCGCACTACTCCTCTCCCTCCTCATACTCTTCGGGTACGTGCGTCCCGCAATGAACGGGTCGATCGCACAGGCGAAATCGCAGATAGCGTTCGACAACCAGGCGCTTGATGCGGCCGCGAAATACCAAGCGGAGCAGACGACCCTGGCGCAGCAGCGCGACGCCATCGATCCTCAGAATCTCGACCGCCTCGCGAAATTCCTGCCGGACTCGGTGGACAATGTGGGGCTCATCCTCGACCTGAACGCTCTCGCCTCGCGTTCCGGTCTCACGCTCTCGAATATCGACGTGCTTTCGCAGACCGGTGGTCCTTCCGCTCAGCCCGCCGCGCTTGCCGATCCGGACAAGCCGGTGGGCGCCCTCTCCCTCTCGCTCCAGGCCGCCGGCTCGTTCGCCGCGCTCCAGACGTTCCTTGCCGGAGTGGAGCACAGCGTGCGCCTCCTCGACGTGACGGACTTCGTCGTGAAGGGTTCGGACACCGGCGTTTACAATTACGACATGATGCTCCGCCTTTATTGGCTCCGCTAATATGAAATTCAACTCGCATACCACCGCCATCGTCATCGGATTCCTCGCTATCGCGGGCGGTCTCTGGTATTTCTTCTCGAGCCCTTCGGAACCGACGCAGGAGCCGCTCACCGCGCAGGGCCTCAATCCCGCGCAGACCAAGTTCGCCACGCTCGTGAGCCAGCTACAGCCCATACATTTCGATACCGCCATCTTGGATGACCCGAACTTCCTCGCTCTCGTCGACCTCACGACGCCGGTCACTCCCGAACCGACCGGCAGGCCGGACCCATTCGCCCCGCTCAAATGATCGAGCCGCATGAATGAATCCCAGTAGAGAAAACATCGAAGGGATCCTCAGGTGTTATGCTCTAAGGGTAGTTCGGGGTCGAATTTATGTACGATAACAATTCTCAAACGGGATGAACTTTCTCGGATTACTCGTCGATAAAGGCCTCCTCGCACCCGCGGACAAACGAGCGGTGGAGCAAGAGCTCGCGCAGAAAAAGTCGCTATCGGAAGCGCTTTCATTCCGAGGCATCTCTCTCGAGAGCGCGCTAAATGAAGTGGGCAAAGCGTACGGCCTTCCCGGACGCGTGCTCGGCGAAGCTCCCGCGAATCAGGAAGTATTCCAGTACA
>DASTHB010000019.1:0-36776 GCA_035718415.1 Minisyncoccota bacterium
CTCAGCGGCGAGCATGCCGGCGATGTGCGCCATCTCTATCGAGTGCTGGAGCACGTTCTGGCCGAAGCTCGTACGGAAATGCAGTCGTCCGAGAAGCGCGGTGAGCTTCGGGTCGAGCCCGACGACGCCCGCCTCATACGCCGCTTCCTCGCCCTTCTGCTTCACGATCTCCGCGACTTCCGCCTTTGTCTTTTCAACCGTCTCCTCTATCTTCGCGGGCTGTATGCGGCCGTCGGCGATGAGCTTCTCAAGCGCCATTTTCGCTATCGCCCGGCGCAGAGGATCGAACGAGGAGAGCGTGATGCGATCGGGGGCGTCATCAATGATGACGTCGACGCCCGTCGCGCGCTCGAAGCTCTTTATATTGCGCCCTTCCTTCCCGATGATCTTTCCTTTCACGTCCGCGGAGGGAAGCGAAACGGACAGCGACATCACTTCCGCATTGACCGCGTTCGCCAGCCGATGGATGGTCGAGGTGAGTATCGAGCGGGCCTTATCCTCGAGGAGTTCGCGGCCGTGCGTTTCGAGCTTCTGAAGGCGCGTCAATATCGCTTCCTCGTACGTCCGTTCGATCTCGGCGAACAATTCGTCCTTCGCGCGGTCTTCGGATATGTTCGCGATCTTGGCGAGCTCGCGTTTGCGTTCCGCGATGAGCTTTTCCGCCTCGTTCCGTCTTCGTTCCACCTCCTGTTCGCGGGCGCGCACGTCGTCTTCCTTGTCATCCAGGTCCTGCTGACGGGAATCGAGGAACCCTTCCCGCGCCGCTACGCGCTCCTCGCGGGTCGAGACCTTCTCTTCGCGCTCCTCGACGGAAGCGAGCCGTTCCGTCTCGACGACTTCGCCTCGGAACTCCGCTTCCGCGATGATCTTCGCCGCCTGCTCCTTCGCTTGAAGCAGTTTGTGCTTGATGTCGAGCTCGAGCGAGCCGCGCTGGGCGAGTCCGATAAGGACCCGTAGCACGTACCCGAGGACGATGCCGCCCACGCCCGAAAGCGCGAGCATGATGAGTATTATTTTGAGTGACATACGGGCGCCCGTTTCATTAATCCCGACCCTTCAGGAGAGCCGAGCATGGATGCTAAAGAGGGAAGACGGTCAGGCAGGAAAGCGGTCGTGCGGCGGAGCGGTCGTAGCTAGAGCATACCACGCAGGAATCGTTGATTTTGCTATATTTTGTGTTATAACAGCCGCAGCTGCTGTTCATTCGTTCCCAAGAAAGGACATCCTTATGTACTCCGAAGTCAGGGCTGACCCCGAGGCCGGCACGGCTCGCAAATGGCTGCTTGTCATAACGCTGGTTTCCGCCGCCGTCACGATCGTGTTCTGGAACACGCGGACCGCGTGGCTCATTGCACCGTTCGTCGCCGTGTTCGGCGGCTGGTTCCTCCAGCAAGTGTTCGCCGTCGCCTGGCAGAAGCACCGGATCGCGAGAAGGTACGGGAGGCATGCCTTCTGGACTCCGTTCTGGAAAGGGGAGAACTGGCACGACCTCGTTCGACTGGCCGATGAGGCAGACTCGGACATCCGCGCCCTCCGGAATACGGCCGGGCCGTTCTCCGACTATCACGGCGACAAGCTGCTCGATCTGATCAGAACAGCGGGATTCGACAGCGCCTTCGCTCTCCTCACGGCCGCACAGAAATGTCTGACCGAGCGCGAGAACGACATCATCCACCGCGGTCTCGTTCTCGGCCTCATGCCGGTCGAGACGCGCCGGATGATGGACGAGAAAGGCCTCGACGGCGCCGAAAAGTACCTGGAGGAAAAGGAGCGGGAGCCGCGAACGCGCTTAGGCGCGAACGAGTGCATCCGCTCCGTTCTCGACCAGCACCGTTTCGGCCCGACGTCGGCGAAGGTTCTCAAGTTCGACAGATAGCATGCTCATTCAGGGCGGATCTCCGGATCCGCCCTGTTCATTTATGCGCCGGGACTGCGCGCGCCGCGCTATAACGAGGAGAGGTGCACACTTACAAGGAGGAAGATATGCGGCCTTCCATCGGCAAGGCGATGAACGTCGCCGGCGTCTGTCTCATCGCCAGCGCGGTGCTCATGAATCTCACGTTCCTTTTCGATCCGATGCTCTCGCTTCGGTTCGCGTACGCAACGCTTGCGATGGCGCTCGTCCTGTTCGGTTTCATCGGCTACGCCCTCCTCTACCTCTGCTGGGCGTTCTGCGCCACGCTCGTGCGGCCGAGCGAACCGCCTCTGGTCGGAAAATGAAAAAGCCCGCAACCGTCCTGGTTGCGGGCTTCTCCTCTGCCCTAATCACTTGAAGACCTGATCGACGATGCCGTACTTCTTCGCCTCGTCGGCGGTCATGAAGAAATCGCGCTCAACGTCCTTCTCGACTTTCGACAGCGGCTGGCCCGAGTTCTTCGAAAGGATCTGGTTGAGGCGCTCGCGGAGCTTCAGTATCTGCTTCGCGGTGATCTCGATGTCGGTCGCCTGGCCTTCCGCGCCGCCGTGCGGCTGGTGGATCATCACTTCCGCGTTCGGCAGCGCGAAACGCTTTCCTTTCTCTCCTGCGGAAAGGAGGATGGCGGCGCCCGAGGCGGCCATGCCGACGCAGACGGTCGAGACCGCCGGCTTCACATGGTTCATCGTGTCCACCATGGCGAGCGTGGCCGTGACCGACCCGCCCGGCGAATTGATGTAGAGATGAATGTCTTTCTTCGGGTCCTCCGCTTCGAGGAAAAGGAGCTGGGCGATGACGAGATTCGCGACGTCATCATCGATAGGACCGCCGAGGAAGACGATGCGTTCCTTGAGAAGACGCGAATAGATATCGTACGCACGTTCGCCGAACTGGCTCTTCTCGATGACCATCGGTACGAGCATGGACGCGCGCGGTGTGGTGTTATGCATATTAGTTCGTGATATCAGAAGCGGTCTGAGTAATGAGTGAATTCTGCTCCGTGATGCGTTTCCCCCAGGAATAGAAGGCGCCGATGAGGATCATGAGCACGATGATAACGATGGAGATGACGACGCCCCAGGACTGCGCCTTGGCGGACGGCGCTCCGGGCTGTGCTTGCATCAGGGTAGCGTCCTGCATGTTATTTGCCGGAAAGATACATGGCGCGGCCTTTCTCGAACGCTGCTTCTCCTTCCGCACGGCCTTCGAATCCGGTGACGGACACCTGCTTGTTCTGCAGGTTCTTATAGGTCGAGTAGAAGTGCTCCATTTCCTTCAGCGTGTGCGCATTGATGTCGCGCAGGTCCTTCACCTCTTTCCAGCGCGGATCATCGACGGGCACGGCGATGACCTTGTCATCAACGTCCCCTGAGTCGACCATTTTCATGAGCGCGACCGGGCGTGCGCGGACGAGTATGCCGGGAACGAGCGGATACGTCGTGAGCAGTATCACGTCGAGCGCATCGCCGTCTTCCCACAGGGTCTGCGGAACGAAACCGTAATCGAACGGGAAATTCTGCGCCGTGTGCGCGACGCGGTCGAGGGCGATGAGGCCCGTCTTCTTGTCGATCTCGTACTTATTGTGCGAGCCCTTCGGGACTTCGACGATGACGTTCATCTCCTCCTTCGTGCCCGGATCAATGTCGTGAAGTAGGTTCATACGCGTGATTATACAAGAGCTGGTAGTGGCCCGCGAGCGGATGACGCGCGGCGCTTATTGGTCGTCCTTGGCGGGATCGCGGTCTTCCTTCTGATCGGCGACGGTCTCATCGGAGTCCGGCATCGACGCGAGCTCCTCTTCAGCGGGCAGGGCCGTCTCCTGCGCTTCAGGAACGACGATGGCCTCTTCCGATTCGGTGGGTGAGACGCCGGCTTCGACGGCCGGATCGTTTGCGGCTTCTTCGTCTGCGGGAGCCATTTCCACGTTATCGCCGTCGGATTCCGCGACTTCCGCACCGCCCGCCGAGACGATGTCGATGTTCCAGCCGGTCAGCTTCGCGGCAAGACGGACATTCTGCCCGCCGCGGCCGATCGCAAGCGACTGCTCATCCTCCGAAACGGTGACGACAGCGCGGTGGTCTTCCTCATTGAGCTCCACCGAGAGCGGCGTCGCCGGTGAAAGCGCTTCCTTCACGAACTCCTTCGCGTCATCGTTCCATTCGATGATGTCGATACGCTCGCCGCCGAGCTCGCTCATGACGGTCGAGACGCGGACGCCGCGCTGGCCGACAAGAGAGCCGACCGGGTCAACGTGCGGATCAAGGGAGGAGAGCGCTATCTTCGTGCGGCTTCCCGGTTCGCGGGCGAGCGCCTTCACTTCGATGGCCCCTGACGCGAGCTCCGGTGCTTCGAGCTCGAAGAGCTTCACGACGAACTTCGGGTGGGCGCGCGACAGACGGAGGTACACCCCACGGAATCCCTCATCTACCGCATAGAGGTACGCGCGGATGCGCTCGCCCATGCGATAGCGTTCGCCCGGGATCTGCTCCTCGTAGGGAATGATGCCGGTCGTGCGTCCGAGATCGACGAATATCGCGCCGCGTTCCATGCGCTGCACGATGCCGGACACGATCTCGCCCTTCTTCTCGCCGAATTCCTCCATCATGGAGAGCTTCTCGGCCTCGCGCACCTTCTGAATCACGACCTGTTTCGCGGTCTGCGCTGCGATGCGGCCGAAATCGTCCTGCGGTTCGAGCGGGAATATGAGCTCTTCGCCCACTTCCGCGGTGCGCTTGATGAGTTTCGCGTCCGCGAGGAGGATATGTTTCTCGGGATCGAATCGCGGCAGCTCGCCCTCAGCGAGATGCTCTTCGTCCATATGGAAGGCATGCGGGTGCGCGTGCTCTTCGATGACCTCTTCTCCCTCCTCCGGGAAGCGGACCGTGGTCTCGTCGACGACGGTCTTCACCTGCTCGAACGCGACCGTGCCCGAATTCATGTCGAGCTTCGCGCGGATGACTTGCCCGCGCTTGCCGTACTCGCGCTTGTACGCGGTGGCCATGGCGCTCTCGATGGCGCCCAGCATGGTCTCACGGCTGATGCCGCGGTCTTCGAATTCCCCGAGAACTGCATTGATGGTTTTGAGGTCTATCATATGGAATGTGTATGTCGCACTTTTGTAATGAAAGCCCCTCCCGGGGCTTTTCGTTGTTTATAAGGTACCAGCCGAACCGTGTTGCGTCAAGAGTACCGCTATTACTTAGTTTCCTTGATAGTTTTGATCCCGATGTTGAAAAAGACCAGGGCCAAGAGAGCAAAGAATATGATGAAAATTTCTCCAATTCCTGCCCAGCCGTCGCCTGTCCAATCGTGTAAGAACCAATAGATAGTAATACCGATACTGCCGAGGACGCCAATTCCACCTCCGATCGCAAAAACCCATCCGATGATTCTCGTTATAGTACGCGAGAGAGGAGACGCATCATCCATTTTTTGTTTTGAAAAAAACAATCCTAAAAGAAGGCCGCATATAGGACCTATCACCAGCGACCCGCCGAGACCTATCGTTCGACCAAGATCACTAAGATTCCAGGCGAATATCGGTCCAAGAAACAACCCTAATAGCACCCAAAAAAGTATTTTCGAATTCATAGGAAAATTATACCGCATATGAGTCTCCCGAGCGGGCGCCACCCAATCACGAGGAAAACGCACTAACGGTGCTCATGGGCGCGCTATACTTTAGCCAATATGCACGTTTCAGAAGGCGAGCTGAAAGAATTCATTGCCGACTCCGGCCTTGTCGCTAAGAAAGAGCTTGATGATGCGGTCGAGGAAGCGGCGCGGCGCAAGCAATCCTTGGGCGACATCCTGGTGTCGCGCGGTCTCATCACCGAAGACGCGCTCCGACGCATCCAGGCGTACGTGCTCGGCATCCCGTTCGTGAACCTGCGGGACCACCGCATACCTATAGAAGTGCTCGCGCTCATCCCGGAACCTATCGCGCGCACGCACAACATCATCGCATTCAAGAAGGAAGGCGACTCCCTCGAAGTCGCCATGCTCGACGTCGAGGACCTCGCCTCGATCGACTCCGTGCGGAAGAAGACCGGCCTCAAGATACAGGCGCGCCTCACCGACACGGAAAGCATCAAGTTCGCGCTTCAGCAGTACCAGAAATCCCTGAAAGACGAGTTCGGGGACATCATCATGGAAGAGGCAGGGAAGATTCACCTTGTCGATGAGAACGCGAAAGACCTGTCCGGGGAAGACCTGAAGCAGATGGCGGAAGAGCTCCCCATCGTCCGCATCGTCGACACGCTTCTGCGCCATGCCATTTCCCAGGGCGCGTCCGACATCCACATCGAGCAGATGGAAGACCAGGTCTTGGTGCGCTATCGCATCGACGGCGTGCTCCACGATGCGATGAATCTCCCCAAAAGCGCCGGGCCGGGACTCGTCGCGCGCATCAAGGTGCTCTCGAACCTGAAGCTCGACGAGAAGCGGCTGCCGCAGGACGGCCGCTTCAAGATGGTAACGGAAGCCGACAAGGTGTCGTTCCGCGTTTCCATACTTCCCACGTTCTTCGGCGAGAAGATCGTCATGCGGCTTCTCCGCGAGACCGGCGAGGGATTCACCATGGAAGCGCTCGGTATTCACGGCTATAACCTCGAGCACATCCATCACGCGCTCAAACAGACGACCGGCATCATCCTCGTGTCGGGACCCACGGGCTCCGGCAAGACGACGACGCTCTATACGATGCTCGATATCCTCAACCAGCCGGACGTGAACATCTCGACCATCGAGGACCCGATCGAGTACCAAATGAAACGCATCAATCAGACGCAGGTGAACGCCGACATCGGCTTCACGTTCGCGAACGGATTGCGTTCGCTCGTCCGCCAGGACCCGGACATCATCATGGTCGGCGAGATCCGCGATAACGAGACGGCATCGCTTGCCATAAACGCCGCGCTCACGGGGCACCTCGTGCTTTCGACCATACACACGAACAGCGCTGCCGGCGCGATACCTCGCCTCATGGACATGGGCGTCGAGCCGTTCCTTCTCGTGTCGACCATCCGCGTCATCATCGGCCAGCGCCTCGTCCGCAAGCTCTGCCCGACGAAGGAAGGCTATACCCTCGACAAGACCGCGCGTGCGAAGATCGGCACCGACGAGCAATTCCACGTCGCGTACCAGGCGCTCCTCGATGAGAAGCTCGTCCCGAAGGAAACGTCGCTCGATAAGATACAGTTCTTCCGCCCCACGGCGTCGGCAGAATGCGAAGACGGGTACAAAGGCCGCATCGGCATCCATGAGGTGCTCGCCGTCTCTCCGGCGATACGCGACATCATCATCCACGAGAGCACCTCGGACGCCATCGAAGCGGAGGCGAGGAAGGAAGGCATGCTCACCATGTTCGAAGACGGCCTTTATAAGGCGGCCCGCGGCATCACGTCGATCGAGGAAGTGCTCCGCGCCGTGAGCGAATAACGTATGCGGTTCTACGTCACCATCCGCAAGCAGGGTGCGCCCGACGAGACCCGCGCGATGGAGGCGGAGAACCGTTTCAAGGTATACGACCTCGTCCGGGATGAGGGCGGCTACGTGACCGCTATCCGCGAAGAGAGCAAGTTCTCGCTCTCCCATTTTTCGAAATTCAATATCCAGTTCGGCAGCGGCGTCAAGAAGATGGAGATCGTTCGTCTGGCGAAGAATCTGTCGGCCATGATATCTGCGGGCCTGTCGCTCTCGCGCGCACTGTCCGTCATCGAGCGTCAATCGAGCAATAAGCGCCTCAAGGCGGTCGTCGTCGGTATCTCCGAATCGATTCGCACGGGCGCCTCGCTCCACGAATCGCTCGCGAAATACCCGGCGGTGTTCCCGAAGATATTCGTCGCCATGGTAAAGGCCGGCGAGGAGTCCGGTTCGCTCACCGAGTCGCTTCTCGTGGTCGCGCTGCAGATGGAACGCTCGGACGAGCTCATCCGCAAGATACGCGGAGCGATGATCTATCCCGCTATCGTCATATCCGTCGTTATCCTGGTCGGCGTGCTCATGCTCATCTATGTGGTGCCGACGCTGACCGCGACGTTCAAGTCGCTCAAAGTGCAGGTGCCGCTCGCGACCCGCATCGTCGTCGCGCTTTCGGATTTCATGGCGGCGCACGTTATCACCGTTTTCCTTATCATCGCCGCGGTCATCGCGGGAGCCATCCTGTTCGTACGGTCGGACCGGGGCGGCCGCATCGTGCTCTCCGGCTCGCTCAAGATGCCGGTCATCGGGGAGCTCGTCCGCGAAACGTATTCGGCGCGCGCGGCGCGAACGCTCTCGTCGCTCCTTTCGGCGGGCGTGCCGGTGCTCGAAGCGCTCAGCATCACGAAAGAGGTCGTGCACGCCCCGGCTTTCGCTGACGTCATCACGGAAGCGGAGGAGCACGTGCGCAAAGGCGACCCGCTGTCCGCCGCCTTCGAAGAGCACACGAAACTCTACCCGGTCCTTATGGGCGACATGCTGTCGGTCGGCGAGGAAACGGGACGCATGGCCGACATGCTGAAGCAGATCGCCGAATACTACGAGTCGGACGTCGCGGAGAAGACGAAGGACCTGTCGACCATCATCGAGCCGGTGCTCATGGTCTTCATCGGCGCATTCGTCGGTGTCTTCGCCATCGCCATGATCGCGCCGATCTATCAGCTCTCCTCCGCCATCTGATCCTATGTCGCGCGGATTCTCCCTCATCGAAGCGACGGCAGCAGTGGCGGTGATAAGCATCGTCATGCTCGGCACATCGTTGCTTTTGTCGCGGCTGCCGATAACGGGCAGGGAAGCCCGCGATCAGGACGTGGCGCTTCGCGTCGCGCGGACGCGCCTTGAGCTTCTGCAGGGGGGCGGCTATGCCGCCCTTCCCACGACGACGCCGATGGCGTTCAATGACTCGCTCCTCACGACGCTCGCGTCCTCGAGCGCATCGCTTACGGTGGCGGATTACGCGTCCACGACCAAGCGGGTCGATGTGAACGTCTCATGGCTCGGCTCGAAAGGCATGCGCACCATCACCCTCACCTCGCTCATTTCGCAGAGCGCCGGACTGCCATGAACCGAACCCGCGGCTTCACGCTCCTTGAGACCGGCATCGTCCTTGGCATCACGGTGTTCGCGATGGCAGCACTCACGAATCTGTACGTCACTTTTACGCGCGTGTACGGCTACGAGCAGGTCTATACGGGCATGGCGGGGTCGGCGAACGAATCGATGGCGGCCATCGAGGCCGCCGTCCTGCCCGCGGACGGCGTGCTCGTATCTCACGCGTTCTCCACGGGAACGTTCACGACCGGAACGAGCACGCTCGTGCTCGAGCTACCCTCTATCGATGCGTCGGGTGTGACCTTGTTCGGGCTCAAGGATTACATCGCCATCTATGCGACCTCGACATACCTCATGCGGCGCGTTGAAGCGAATGTACAGAGCGTGCGGGTGACCGGAACGAAGCAGCTCGCCGGCTCGCTCGCCTCGCTCTCCCTCACGTATGACAACGCCGATGTAACGCTCGCGAAAAGCATAACCGCATCGCTCCGGATGAATGCGCAGTACAACGGGCAGACGGCATCGTCGACCCTCTCCCAGGTGCTTTACTTGCGCAACACGCCATGATGAAACTTCCTCGCGGTTATATCATGCTGCTTGCCCTCGTGTTCGGGTCAATATTCCTCACTGTCGGCACGGCGTTCGTGGGACAGCTCACTGCCTATATCCGGCTCTCGCGCACGGAGCTCGCTCGTGCAGAAGCGCTCGCGCTCGCCGAAGGCGCGCTCAATCTCGCATCAGAGAAATTGAACGAGAACTCGTTATACATGGGAGAAACCGCAACAGCGCTCGGACCGGGTTCCTTCACGATTTCCGTAACGCCTGTCGACGCATCGAACAAGCGCGTCACGGCGACCGGGTTCGTGCCCGACAATGTGAACCCTGTCGCTGTCCGCACCATCGTCGCCACGATAGGCCTGAGCAACAACGTCGTGTCGTTCCACTACGGCGTGCAGGCCGGCGAGGGTGGATTCTCTCTCCAGAACTCTTCGTCCATCATCGGCAACGTCTACGCGAACGGCCCTGTCATCGGTTCGAGCCAGAACATGATCTACGGCGACGTCGTCTCCGCGGGCCCGAGCGGGCTCGTGTACGGCATACACGCGACGAGCTCGGTCTTCGCGCATACGATCGGGAAGGCAGGCGAAGCGACCATCATCGATAAGAACGCGTACTACGCGACGTCGAAAGTGAACACGACCGTCGGCGGCACATCCTTTCCCGGAAGTCCCGACCAGTCTCCCGCACCGCTTCCCATAACGGATGCGCAGGTCATCGACTGGGAAAACCAGGCGGAAGCGGGCGGCGTCATAAGCACGTGCAACGCGAGCGGCGATTACGTCATCACGACAAGCATGACCTTGGGACCGAAGAAGATACTCTGCAACCTCCTCATTAAGAGCACGAGCGGAGTGCTTACGGTCGCCGGACCGATCTGGGTGGTCGGGAATATAACCGCGCAGACCGGACCGACCATCCAGATGGACCCGTCGCTCGGGAGCCAGAACGTCGCCATCATCGCGGACAACCCGAACAACACTACCGGAAGCGGTCTCGTGAACGTCGGCCAGAGCACCGTCTTCAAAGGCTCCGGCTCGCCGAACTCGTTCGTATTCCTCATATCGCAGAACAACAGCGCGGAGCTCGGCGGCACGACGGCCGCCCTCACGATGGGGCAGGGGGCGTCGGCCTTGGTCGCGTACGCGAGCCACGGTCTTGCCGTCCTCCAGCAGAGCGTGAACTTGAAGGAAGTGACCGCGTTTCAAATAAACCTAACCCAGTCGGCGAGCGTCACGTATGACCGCGGCCTTCCGAACACGGTCTTCGAGTCAGGCCCGGGGGCGAGCTGGGCGTTCGTACCAGGTTCATACGCCATCACCAGGTGACCCAGGGCTTGCTATCATTACATAATGCTCATCCTTGCGAATTGGAAAGCGTACGTCGGGGACCTGAAAAAGGCCCGCGAGCTCGTTGCGACCGCGAAGCGCCTGCGCGCCGCGTATAAGCATGAGATCGTCCTTGCGCCGCCCGCCCCGTTCATAGGACTTCTCGCCGTCCCGAATCGATCAAAAGTCGCCTTCGCCGCGCAGGACATATCGGAGACCACGGGCGGCGCCGCGACCGGCGAGATACCCGCGAGCGCATACCGAAGCGCTGGAGCGACCTACGCCATCATCGGCCACTCGGAGCGCCGAGCCCAAGGCGAGAGCGATGCCGCCATCGCCGAGAAGCTCACGCGCGCGCTCGCGCACGACCTCACGCCCGTCCTCTGCGTCGGCGAACGCGAGCGCGACATGGAAGGACGCTACCTGTCTTTCGTACGCGAACAGATCACGTCCGCACTTTCGAAACTCCTGCCGAAGGAACGCAGCCGCGTCATCCTCGCGTATGAACCGGTCTGGGCCATCGGAAAGACCGCGGCCGATGCAATATCGCAAAGCGATCTCACGGAGATGGTGCTGTACAGCCGGAAGGTGCTCGCAGAACTGCTCCCTGGCAAGAGCTCGCTCCAGTCACGAGTGCTCTACGGCGGCTCGGTGGAACCGACGAACATCCGCGATCTGGCCGGCAGCTCCGGCGTCGACGGCTTCCTTATCGGCCACGCATCGGTCGATACCCTCATGTTCTCGAAGCTCGTACGAGAGCTCACGTAAAAATGAAAATAGTGACGGATATCCCGGTCCTCGAGAACATACCGGTCCTCGTTCGCGCTCCGCTCAACGTCCCCATCGAGAACGGCAAAGTGACGAACGACTACCGGCTGCGTAAAGCGGTCACGACGGTCAATTATCTGAGAGGCAAGGGCGCGCGCGTCATACTTATCAGCCATATCGGCGAACAGGGCACGGAAACGCTTGAACCGGTCGCCGAGGCCTTCGGCCGGCTCGTTCCGGGCGTGAGCTTCTGCCGCGAAAGCATCGGTCCCGCGGCGCGCGCCGCCATCCGCGAGCTCCGTCCGGGAGGCACGCTCGTGCTCGAGAACTTGCGTCGCCACAAGGGCGAGCGGATGAACGATGGATCATTCGCCGCCGAGCTTGCGGCGCTGGCCGATGTATTCGTTCAAGATTCTTTCGATACTTGTCACCGACTGCACGCGTCCATCGTGAGCGTGCCGAAACTTCTGCCGAGCTACGCCGGCCTCGAGCTCGCCGACGAAGTGGCCGAGCTTCGCCAAGCGCTGACGCCGAAGCGCCCGGCGTTCGCCGTCATCGGCGGCGCGAAATTCAGCACGAAAGAAGCGGTGCTCACGTCGCTCATCGAAGATTACGATCATGTGTTCGTCGGTGGCGCCCTCGCGAACGATTTCCTGAAGGCGCAGGGCTACGGAGTGGGGAAGTCGCTCACGTCCCCGGAAGTTCCGAAGCATTTGCTCCATTTGCTCGACAACCCGCGGCTCGTGCTCCCGATCGACTGCATCGTGGTTCCCGCAAGCGAAGCCATGGGACCCAAAGCGCGGCAAATGGCGCGGGTCGCCTCGCTCGGGCAGGTCAATCCCGACGACATCATCCTCGATCATGGGCCGGGGACATCGGCGCTTCTCGCGAATCTCGCCGGCCAAGCGTCCGCCGTGCTCTGGAACGGACCGCTCGGCAATTATGAATGCGGGTTCACTGACGCGACGCTCGCGCTCGCAAGAGCGATAAGCGCCTCGAACGCGCATTCCGTCGTCGGGGGAGGCGATACCATCGCGGCGATCGAAGATGCCGGACTGCTCTCGTGCTTCTCGTTCATATCGATCGGCGGCGGCGCAATGCTCGAATACCTGGCGCGCGGCAGTCTGCCGGGCATCGACGCGCTCGAACGCTGATCACATCACTTTGTCCGAAAATGATTGCGGGATGAGATGCACGTGCACATGCGGCACGTCCTTCCCGACGATGGAAAGGCGCACATAATCCGCCTTGTATTTTTCTTTCAGTTCGATCGCGAGCGCGCGACACACCTTGAAGAGATCGTTCGCAAGGTCGTCGGGTAGCTGCCAGAACCATTCGTAATGAGCGCTCGGGACCACGAGCGTGTGGCCCGGGCGCACGGGATGCTTGTCGGGGAACGAGACGATGCTCCCGTTCTCGTGGTGCATTTTTTCGGACGGTATGTCGCCCGCGGCTATCTTGCAGAAGATGCAATCATTCAT
Source organism: Minisyncoccota bacterium (assembly GCA_035718415.1). GTDB lineage: Bacteria > Patescibacteriota > Minisyncoccia > Phycocordibacterales > Phycocordibacteraceae > C7867-001. The sequence goes on from DASTHB010000019.1 coordinate 13,083, forward strand.
GCGCTCCAGCATACCGCACCGCTTTGCTACAATCGAGGCACCATGTTCCCGCTCCATGAGCCGATGCCCGATGACGTGCGCGCCGAGCTTTCTGCATATGACGACCTGACGGCCGCGCTTCTGTGGCGGCGCGGCATGAGAACGCGGGGCGACGCGGAGCGGTTCCTTGCGCCCTCGTATGACGATCATCTCCACGACCCGCTCTCGATGACCGATATGAAAAAAGCGGCAGTGCGGCTTGCGCGTGCTGTGACCTCGAACGAGCAGATCGCGGTCTGGAGCGATTATGATTGCGACGGCATCCCGGGTGGCGTTCTCATGCACGATTTTTTGAAGAAGTGCGGCGCGACGTTCGAGAACTATATTCCGCACCGGCATCTCGAGGGCTATGGAGTGAACGCGAGCGGGGTGGAGAAGTTGGCCGCGCGCGGCATCACGCTTCTTTTAACGATCGATTCCGGCATCACGGACCTTGAAGCGGTCGCGCGAGCGAACGAGCTCGGCATGGACGTCATCGTGACCGATCATCATTTGCCGGGAGCGGAACTGCCTCCGGCCTTCGCGGTCGTCAATCCGAACGCGCGCGCCGATGAGCCGTATCCGTTCAAAGGACTCTGCGGATCGGGCGTCGCGTGGAAACTCGCGTGCGCGACGCTCGCCGTTTCACCCGAGCTCCGCGCGCGCGTACCGGTCGGCTGGGAGAAGTGGCTCCTCGATATGGTCGGGCTCGCGACCATCGCGGACATGGTGCCGCTTTCGGACGAGAACCGCGTGCTCGCAAATTTCGGTCTGCGCGTCATGCGCAAATCGCCGCGCATCGGACTTCAGAAATTGCTCCGTGCCTGCCGCGTCGAACAGCGTGCGCTCTCGGAAGATGATGTCGGTTTCATGGTGGCGCCCCGGGTGAACGCCGCAAGCCGGATGGGAAGCGCCGACGACGCCTTCCGATTGTTCACGACGACGGACGAGTCCGAAGCCGATGCGCTCGCGAAGAAGCTCGAGGCGGCGAATCGAAAGCGCAAAGCGGAGGCCGGAGCCATCACGCGCGCCGTCCATGCGCGGCTCAAGGAGCGCGAGCTGCGGAGCGTCATCGCGCTCGGGGATCCCGAGTGGCGCCCCGCGCTGCTCGGACTCGTCGCGAATACGATCGCCGATGAGTACGAACGGCCGGTCTTCTTGTGGGGCCGGGAAGGGAATAATAGTTTGAAGGGATCGGTACGCAGCTCAACCGTGCACGCGCTCGAGCTCATGCGCGCTGCTGAGAACATCTTCGCGGATTTCGGCGGCCACGCCGCCGCCGGCGGTTTCACCGTGCTCGAAACGGAAATACATTTCCTCGAAGACCGGCTGGTCGCGGCGCATGAGCGGTTGTCCGCCTCCGGACGCGTGAGCGATTCGCTCATGCTGCGCGCAGATGCGATCATCGATATAGCCGAAGCCACCGGCACGATGCTCAAGCACATGGAACGCCTCTCCCCGTTCGGTATGGAGAATCCGAAGCCTTTGTTTCTGGTCCGCGACGCCCTGGTGAGCTCCGTTTCGCGCTTTGGAAAGAGCGATGAGCATTTGAAGCTTCGCTTCGATGCCGGCGGTCTTGCCGTGGACGGCGTCGCATTCTTCGCGAAAGGTGCGCTCGCGAGGACCGCTGCGTCGCTCCACCCGGGCTCGAAGGCGCAGGTGCTCGCGCATCTCGAACGCGACTCCTTTTCGCGCGGCACACCGGTGCGATTGCGCCTTGTCGATATCCGCGTAGCATAACCGTATGCGTTACACGATCAATGCCGATGGGGGAGCGCGCGGCAATCCGGGGCCCGCGGGCGCGGGCGCGGTCGTTAAGGATGAGAGGGGACGCATCGTCGCCTCCATCTCCGAGTTCCTCGGCCATGCGACGAATAACGTCGCTGAGTACACGGCGCTCGTGAGCGCGTTCGATGCGCTTCTCGCGGAACTTCAGGACGCGGCGAAGCATGCGGACGTCGCCGTATTCATGGACAGCAAGCTGGTCATCGAGCAGATGAAGGGCGCCTGGAAAGTCCGGCATCCGAACATGAAGCCGCTCCAAGCCCGCGCAGCAGAGTCGGCGCGCGCGTTCAAGTCCGTCTCGTTCATGCACATTCCGCGCGAAAGAAATGCAGAGGCGGATGCGCTTGCGAATGAAGCGATGGACCGCGGCTCATGACGGCGCTCATTTCAGCGGTCGCTGGACTCGCGAGCGGGATATTCATCCGCTCGCTTTTTGTTTTCGGGTGGCCGGTACCGGTATTTCTCGGGATCTTGGCTGCGATGTTCACCATCGCGTACCGGCATGCGCCGCGCTTGTCGTATCTCTTCTCAGCGCTTTTCATTTCCTTCGCCGCGCTCGGCATGCTCCGCACGATCGGCGCGGACGCGCCATTGCCGGCTGATTTTTCTCGCGACGTCGGCAACCGAGTTTCGTATGAGGGCGTCGTCATGCGCGATGCCGATGTCCGCGACGCCACGGAGCGTATCGCGGTGCGCGTGCGGTCAGGCGCATCTTCGGTCGGCATGCTCGTCGTCACGGCGCGGGATGAAAGCGTCCGTGTCGGCGACACCGTTCGCATACGCGGCACGCTCGACATCCCTGAATCGTTCATGGATGACAACGGCCGAACATTCCGCTACGACCGCTATCTCCAAAGCGCCGGCATCAGGTACGTGCTTAATTACGCGTCGCTCTCCGTCGTAACGCCGGCGCCGTGGTACTCGCTCCCATCCGCGTTGTCGCGCGCGAACCGATCCTTCGTTCGCGGCGTCCAGGCGGCGCTCCCCGAACCGCACGCATCGCTTGCAAGCGGCATCGTCATCGGCGGGAAGTCTGGGCTTGGCCGCGAACTCCAGGATGAATTCGTGCGCAGCGGCCTCATTCAGATCGTGGTCCTGTCCGGCTATAACGTCATGGTCGTCGCGGAATGGGTGATGCTCGTGCTCGCGCGCTTCGCGCTTCCGCGCCGCGCGACTGCCGTCGTCGGCGCGCTTGCGCTTCTTCTTTTCCTCGGTCTCGCGGGTGGTGGTTCGACCGCCGTCCGGGCGTCCATCATGGCGCTCATCGCGCTCTATGCTCGAGCGACGGGGAAGACATACGCTGCCGGACGAGCGCTTGCGGTCGCCGTCGTCATCATGCTTCTTCTGAATCCGCTTTATCTCGTATTCGATCCTGGTTTCGGGCTTTCCGTCGCGGCGACAGCCGGACTCATCTGGTTCGCCGACCCGCTGGCATCATTCCTGTCCCGATTCATATCGGCCCGGTTCTGGCGCGACGCATTAGCAACGACGCTCGCGGCTCAGATGGCCGTGCTGCCGCTGCTCCTCTATGACACGGGCGTTCTCTCCTTCGCCGCTCTTCCCGCCAACCTGCTCGTGCTTCCCGTCGTACCGCTCGCCATGGGTATGTCTGCGCTCGCGGGCCTCACCGGCATGGCGTCCTCGCTTCTTCTCCCCACGCTTGCTCCGGTCCTCGGACTTCCGGCATATGCCGCCACAAGCTATGTGCTTTCCGTGGCCCATTTCGCATCGAACTTCGACCTGAGCGCGCTCATTATCCCGCCGATCCCGTTCGCCTACGTCATGCTCGCGTATGCATTCATGGCCGCGGTATGCATCTATGGACCCCGTGGTATGCTCAAAATATCACCGCTATGGCAGCGCTCCACGTAATCGCCGTCATGCTTACGCTCGCCGCCGTGCTGTACGCCGATGAGCAGGGGCTCCTGTGGTATCTCGGCAAGCGCGAGCATCTCGATGAGGAGCGCCTGCGCCTCCTTCATCGCATCGTCTCGGCAGGACTCCTCGTCATCGTCGCGTCGGGCGCGAGCATGGTGCTCCGACGGCCCGAGGCTTATGTGAGCAATCCGATCTTCCTCCTTAAGATGGTGCTCGTCGGGGCGCTTGTCGTAAACAGCGTCTTTATCGGGAAGATATCGGCGCTCGCGTCGGCGGGTCCGTACCGCGGACTCTCGGCGGTACAGCGGCACGCCATCCGGTTTTCAGCCGGCATATCATTCATCGGTTGGGCAGGGGCCCTCCTGTGCGGAGCGTTAATCGGGGATTAGCGCATCGCCTCGTCGAAACGCTTTTCGATCACGCTCCAATTCATGTTGGCGAGGAAGGCGTCCACGTAATTCTTCTTCTCGGCCGGTACGTAGTCCACCATATAGGCGTGTTCCCACATGTCGAGCGCGAGAATGATAGGAAGGCCCGCGAGCTGACCGAGCTCATGATCGTTCACGAAAACCGTGTGGAGCGTCTTGGCGCGAGTGTCGGCGTAGACGACGACCCAGCCCGTACCTCGGGTGCCGGCGACCTCCTTTATATGTGCGATGAAATTCTCGCCGCTGCCGTATTTCTCCGCCGCTGCCTTCGCGAGCGCTGATTCGGGACTGCCGCCCTTCTCTCCCTCGAACTGTTCGAAGTAATACTCATGCATGCGCATGCCGTCGAACTCGAACGCAAGGCGCCGACGCAGCTCGGCGATAGCGTACTTGCCGCCCTCATCATCCGTTTTTCCGTATGCGGCGATGGTCGATAAGACGAGATTCACATGCTTCACATAGCCTTCGTAGAGCGCGAGATGGACCTTGATCTGCTTCTCAGAGAGGCCTTCAAGCGCCGGAAGGTCGAATTTCTTTGCGGTATAGGTCATAGGGCAATACTGTACCATGGGCGCAAGAATGTTCCGTGAACTGACAACGGGATACCTTCTTATTCTTTGCGCGCTTCTCTTGGGAGCGCTCTTCCTCATCCATGCCGCGATCCCTCGTGACGACACCATGACGATATTCCGGTCGGGTAAAGGCAAAGGAGCGCTTATCGAGACGCCGTACGGCGCTCTGCTCGTCGATCCCGGCCCCGACGCTTCGGTACTCCGTGTTCTCGGAGCATCGCTGCCTCCCTGGGAGCGGCATCTCGCCGCTATCATCCTTTCAGGAACGCCGAGCGGGAGCGCTGAGCGTCTGCTCGATCGTTATACGGCGGGTTCGGTCCTCCGATTCGGCGCGAACGGATTGCCGTATGGGAACGAAGTTCGCTTCGCGGACGGGATAACGGTCCGCGTGGATGCGCCCGGCCTCTTTTCCGTCCTGTCCCGCGCGATATCGTCCACTACGGACACGGGAACCTTTCTTCTTAAATGAAAAACGCCGGGATTGCCCGGCGTTCTTTCGACCCGCGTTAAACGCGCCCCGCCTTCTTGAGCGCTGCGTAGGCTCCTTGCTTCTTGATGGTCTTGAGGCCTTTCATCGAAACGAGGGCGATGACCGTCTTCCCGAGCTCGGGAACGTAGATGCGCCGCTTCTGCAGGTTCGCCTTCCGGCGCACCGCGCCCGTCGGATTGAACTGCGTCGCACGGGTGCGGTTAGAGTACCGCCCGCCGATCTGCGTGCTTTTACCCGTTATTTCGCATGAGCGTGCCATAGTCGTCGCATGGTACCATACCCCGTAACAGACGCAAACATGCTCACCGCCCTCACGCTCATCGTCCTCGTGCTCTCCATCATCATCCATGAAGTAGCCCACGGGTATGCGGCGAATTCGCTCGGCGACCCCACCGCCCGGCTCGCCGGACGCCTCACCCTGAACCCGGTCCCGCACATCGATCCCATGGGATCGGTCGTCATCCCGCTCCTCCTTACGTTCACCCATTCGCCGATATTCTTCGGTTGGGCGAAACCCGTGCCCTACAACCCTTTCAACCTGAAGGACCAGCGCTGGGGCGAGGCGAAAGTGGCCGTCGCCGGGAGCGCGGCGAACATCCTCCTCGCCGTCATCTTCGGGCTCATCGTGCGCTACGGGGTATCGCTCCCGCCCGCCGCAATAAGCCTCGCGGTGAGCATTTCCTTCATTAATCTCTTCCTCGGGGCGTTCAATCTCATCCCGATACCGCCGCTCGACGGGTTCACGGCGCTCCGTGCGGCCCTGCCTTGGAGCCTGTCGCGGAGCCTTGCGCATCTTGAAGAGCGTGCGCGCGGCGGCGGAGCCGTTACGCTCCTCGTCCTGCTCCTCCTTTTCTCGTACGTCATCGCCGGACCGTTCTACGCATTCGTGGCGTGGCTCTTCACGCTCCTTACGGGAACCGGTTTCTGACAGGCCGAGCGCCCGACACCTGCTTCGTGCGGTATTACCCGTGGGATATGGCATCCATACACACGATGGTAGTGATATAAATCCATCTCACGGGGTATACTAATGAACGATGGAGTACCAAGTGCCTCAGTTCATCGAAGTCGAAGATAAGCTCATCGGACCGCTCACGCTTCGCCAATTCATATATTTGGCCGGTGCCGGCGGCATCTGCGTCATCGCGCTCCTCTATCTGCCGTTCGTCGTCGGACTGCTCGTGGCGCTTCTCGCGGGCGGTTTCGGCGCAGCGCTCGCGTTCTACAAAGTGAACAGCAAGCCGTTCGTCGAGGTCCTTGAGGACGGTTTCAATTACTACACGCGCTCGAAACTCTTTCTCTGGAAGCATAGCGGCAAGGCTGCCGCCGAGATGAATGCCGCGGCCGCGGCCGCGGCACAGTCTCCTGAGGCGCTCCGGCCCATCCGCCCGGTCTCCCGGCTCACGAGCGGCAAGCTTTCCGAGCTCGCGTGGTCGCTCGATGTAGAAAAGGGTACGCAATAACATGGCGACGGCTACCGCAACACCTACGCAACAGTTCGTTCCGGTCAAGGAGATCCGGAACGGGGTCGTCATCCTGAAGGACGGGAGCTACCGCGGCATTCTCATCTGCTCGTCCATCAATTTCGCGCTTAAGTCGGAGGACGAACAGCACGCCATCACGCTCGGATTCCAGAATTTCCTCAACACGCTCGATTTCTCAATTCAGATCGTGGTGAACTCTCGCCGCATGGACCTCCGCCCGTACCTTGCGCTCCTCGACGCGAAGATGTCCGACCAGAAATCCGAGCTCATGCGCATCCAGCTCCGCGAATACATGGAATTCATCCGCTCGTTCGCCGATCAGGCGAACATCATGACCAAATCGTTCTATGTCATCGTGTCGTACGTGCCGCACATGACCGCCTCGAGCGCCATCGGCTTCTTCAAGAAGGGCGGTACGCCGCCCAAGTCGGCGACGACGTTCGACGAGGAGCGGGCACAGCTCGAGCAGCGCATGACCTTGGTGGCGAACGGGCTCGCGGGCACCGGCGTCCGGGCCGTCCCGCTTGGAACCGAGGAGATCATCGAACTCCTGTACCGCTCGTTCAATCCGGGCGAGCTCGAAAACCCTATCCGCCTCGACAAATAACATGGCTCTTCTCGATTTTCTCAACAAGAAGAAGCAGAGGGACGAAAATCCGATCGTACCGGTCCTCCCGAAGGATATTTATACGCAAGGATCGCTCGATCTCGTTGATACCATCGCGCCGACGGCGCTCAAGATAGGCTCGCGAGAACTCGAGCTCGGTGAGAAATTCGTCCGCGCATTCTATACGATCTCATACCCGCGATTCCTCTCGGACAGCTGGTTCAGCCCGGTCATCAACCTCGATAAAGTGCTCGATGTGTCGATCTTCATCCATCCGGTCGATACGGAACAAGCGCTCCGCACGTTCCAGAAGAAGGTCGCCGAAGTGCAGAGCCAGATCAACGAGCGTGAAGCGAAAGGGCTCGTGCGCGACCCCTTGCTCGACACCGCGTACCAGGATCTGGAGACGCTGCGCGATTCGCTCCAGCAGGTGCAGGAGAAATTGTTCGATGTGGGGCTCTATCTCGCGCTCTACGGCGACACGAAAGAGGAGATCGAAAAGACGGAAGGGGAGATCCGGAGCGTCCTTGATTCGAAACTCGTGTACACGAAACCCGCGCTGTTCCAGCAGGAGCAGGGGTTCCGCTCATGCCTCCCGCTCGGTTCCGACGAACTCCTCGTGAACAGCAAGCTCAACTCGTCGCCCTTGTCGTCCATATTCCCGTTCGTCTCGTTCGACCTCACCTCCGACCGCGGCATTCTTTACGGCATCAATCGCCACAACTCGTCGCTCATCCTCTTCGATCGCTTCTCGCTCGAGAACTACAATTCCGTGGTGTTCGCGAAGTCAGGCTCCGGCAAGAGCTACGCGACGAAGCTCGAAATACTGCGGTCGCTCATGTTCAACACCGATGTCATCGTCATCGACCCGGAGCGCGAATACGACCAGCTCGCCGAGGCGACGGGCGGACGCTCGTTCCACATCTCGCTTTCGTCCGAGCACCATATCAATCCGTTCGATCTGCCGCCCGTGCGCAAGGACGAGGACCCGAAAGACATTTTGCGTTCGAACATCATCGCGCTCGTCGGCCTCTTCCGCATCATGCTGGGCGGCCTCACGCCCGAAGAGGACGCCATCGTCGACCGCGCGATAAGCGAAACGTACGCATTGAAGGACATCACCGGGGATTCGGACTTCACCGGAGCCGAATCACCGCTCCTCTCCGACTTCGAGCAGGTCCTTTCCGGCATGGAGGGAAGCGAGTCCCTGATCGAGCGGCTTTCGAAATACACGCGCGGCACCTGGCAGGGATTTTTGAACCAGCCGACGAACATCGACATCAACCAGCAGTTCGTCGTCTTCTCGGTCCGCGACATGGAAGACGAGCTGAAGCCCGTCGCGATGTACATCATCACGCACTATATATGGAACGCCGTCCGCCACGAACTGAAGAAGCGCCTCCTTATCATCGACGAAGCGTGGTGGATGATGAAAAGCGAAGATACGGCATCCTTCCTCTATTCGGTGGCGAAGCGCGGGCGTAAGTACTATCTCGGCGTTCACACCATCACCCAGGACGTCGAGGACTTCCTGAAGAGCCCGTACGGCCGCCCCATCCTCACGAACTCATCGCTCCAGCTTCTCTTGAAGCAGTCGCCGACCACGATCGATGTGCTCCAGCAGACCTTCAATCTGACCGATGAGGAAAAATACCTCTTGCTCGAGGCGGGCGTGGGGGAGGGTCTCTTCTTCGCGGGCCTCAAGCATGTCGCTATCAAGATCGTCGCGAGCTACACCGAGGACCAGATAATCACCTCCGACCCGTCCCAGCTGCTTGCGATAAAGCAGGAGAAAGACCGCCATGCCGCGCAAGCCGAGCAATGAGCCGCCGCCGAAGGTGATGACCTGGCGGAAAGCCATGCCCGTCATTCTCGTCGGGTTTGTTTTCGATGCTCTCCGTTTCCTGTTCGAGTGGTTCATCATCGCCGGTCCGGCTATCGGCGCCGCGTTCTGTTCCTATATCGTCCAGTCCGATAACACCATACTGAACGCGGCAAAGGTCGCATCATGCACCGTCGGCGCTACTGCCGTCGGTATCGTCGCGGCTCCGGCGATCGCCGGCTTCGGAGTCATCATGGCCATGGCGGTCGGTTTTCTCGGCTGGTTCTTTATCGGAGGATATCTTTTCATGACCAATCGCCGAATTTTCAAGGAAAACGCCCTCTGGTTCGTGCTCAGTCTTGTGGTGAGCGAGGTTCCGCTTCTTGGTTCTGTGCCGGCTATCTCGATCACGCTCTGGAAGATGTACCGGACCCAGATACGGACCGAGCTCGCAGCGCGGAAGCGGTATGACGAGAAGCGGGCTGCGGAAATGGCGCGTCTGGCTCTCGAGAACGCCGCCGAAGCCCAGTACGCGGCGCAGGCCGCCGAAATCCCCGAAGGGGCGGCACAACCGGCATAACCGAGGCCGTTCTGCTCTATACTGAAGCCATGCGACGGCATGTTCTCTCCCTCGTTCTTCTTCTAGGCATCCTGCCGGGCCTCGCTTCCGCGCAATCGCTCGACCTCGGGGTAAGCGGCGATGCATTCTCCATCTCCGTATTTCCGACACAGCTCGTGCCGGGGGGCACCGCGACCTTGTCGTTCGTTTCAACGGCCATCGATCTCTCGAGCGCGACGCTCCGGGTGACCGCGAACGGGAGGGAAGTCTATGCGGGCACCGTGCATGATGTCGACATCGCTCTTCCGAAGGCAGGGTCCGTCACGACCGTCACGGCGACGGTCACCGCGCGCGGTGCGCCGTATACGAAAACCCTCACGCTTCAACCGCAGGACATCCTCCTTATCGTCGAACCGATCTCGACAGCGCCGGCGCTCTACCCCGGCAAACCGCGCGTCCCGCTTGCCGGCGCTTCCCGCATCGTCGCCATGACGAGTTTTCGGACCGCCGGAGGGTCGGTCATCGGCCAATCGTCGCTCGCCTACACCTGGACCGTGGACGGGACGAGGATCGCGAATTCCTCGGGCATCGGCAAAAGCTCCATCATCGTGGCCTCGCCGCTCCAGTACCGCGGTCGAACCGTTTCCGTGGCCGTGTCGACCCAGGATGGAAAACTCACGGGCAACGCCTCCTTGTCCATCGCTCCGTACGAACCGACCGTTCGGCTCTATGAGAATGATCCTCTGCTCGGCATACGCTTCGACCGCGCGCTCCCGGATGCGTACGCGGTCGCCGGCGCGGAGGCCGGGCTTTTCGCAGTCCCATTCTCGTTCGCGAGCGACGGCCATGCACCTTTTATCGAGTGGTTCTTGGATGGGGCCTCAGCGCAAACGGGGAACAGCATCACGCTGCGTCCGGCGGGATCGGGAGAAGGAAGCGCCTCATTATCAGCGGTCGTCTCGAAAGGGGAAGCTCGAGCGACTGACAATCTGCAGATCATTTTCGGCCGAAAATCGGCCCAGAATTTCTTCGGCCTATGAAAAAACATCTCATCGTCCTCATCGTCGCCGCGTTCTTCATCGCCGTTCCGCACGTTTTCGCGCAAGCGGACAATTTCGTGCCCCTCGCCCCGATCTCCGGGCTCACCGACCTTCAGCCGGCTGGCGATAATGTTCTCGCGACATTTTTCAATAATCTGTATAAATTCCTCATCGGTATCGCTGCCTCGATAGCCGTCATCATGATCATATGGGGCGGTTTCGAATATTCGACCCAGGACAGCGTTTCGAAGAAGGGAGACGCCAAGAAGCGCATCTATCAGGCACTCTTCGGGCTGCTGCTCGTTCTCTCTCCGGTGCTGGTATTCTCCGTCATCAACCCGAGCATCCTGAATCTTTCGGTCGGTTTAAAAAAGATCGATCTGACGGTTCCGCAAACGACAACGACAACGAATCCGCGCCCTCCGGTCCAGACACCCTCAGGATGTTTGGTGTCCGGGAGTAGTGGGACTGTGCTGCAATATGCGATATGCCCTTCTTCGGATGCAGCAAAGCTTTGGGGTCAAACCTGCACCGATAATTTGTCGTCAGTCTATCCCTACACCACGGCGGGGGGAGGTCAGACTTCGCAATATCTCATATTCTGTAGTACGAAAACCGAGTATGTTTTCATTGAAACCGTTGGTACGTTCTTGGGAACAATTGAAGGGCTCCAACCATTGGCTAAAACCGACAGTAATCCGAACAATGCCAGCCAAGCGATACAATTTGCGAATCTCTGCAAGGCAGTCGGTCCTACGTGGGCGACTTGTGTAAGCGACTTAACGGGAACGAGCTTCTCCGTTCCTTGCTCGCCGCCCCCATCAACGCTCATTCCAGCGGGTCAAGGAAGCGGCAAATGCTATAAAGAAACGTTGACTTGTTTTCAGTCCGCATTGGGCGCTCGGTGCAGCAAAAGTCCGAACTGGGCTCCTTTCAATTGATATGCGACGCATCTTTATCATCGCCACCATACTCGTGCTTCTTCTCGGAGGCGGCATCGTCGCATACTTCACTCTTCGCGGAGGTCGCCCGACGGTAACGGTCGCTCTGCAGAATTCAGATACCGGTCTTCCCGTCGCTGGAAAGGGGACCGTGCCGCAACCCGGCGAAGGGAAAAGCGATACCGGCTCGGCGGCACAACCGTCGCCCTCGCCGGTTCCCGTCACGAGCCGGCTGGTGAAGGTAAGCGCTGGACCGGTCGTTTACGGCCTGTCGATCGTCGACCAGAAGACTGCTACAGCGAGCTCCTCTCCAACGACGAACGTTTCCTATATCGAACGGCAGAGCGGCAACATTTTTTCGTACAGCGTCCAAACGAGGACGGCGACCCGTACGAGCAACCGGACCGTTCCGGGCATCCAATCGGCGCTCTGGCATCCAAGCGGCAGCACCGCGTATGTGCGCTATCTTTCGGGAAGCGATTTCTCCACGATCAACACCTTCGCCCTTCCCGCAAGCGGTATCGGTGGTTTCTTCCTCCCGCAGAATACGGTCGACCTCGACGTTTCCTCGACGAGCATTCTTATACTCGCCTCCGGAGTCAATGGTTCGACCGCGACCGTCGCGCGTGTCGACGGCACGCACGCGGTGAGCGCGTTCTCAACGCCGCTCACGTCGATACGCGCCTCGTATTTGGGTAGATCGCAATATCTCGTCGTCACAAAAGCGACCGCCACGCTTCCCGGCGCTGCATTTGTCGTCGACGCTTCAGGGAGTTTTTCGCGATTGATCGGGCCTCTTCCGGGGCTGTCCGCCCTTGCAAGCCCTTCGGGCAAATGGGTGTTCGCGACTTACACCTCGGGCAGCGACACGACTTCGGAGCTCGTGAATGTTGCCACGGGAGACGTGATACCCGTACCGCTCGCAACGCTTGCAGAAAAATGCGCTTGGTCGGCTGATGAGTCTTCTCTCTACTGCGGCGTTCCTCGCACGATGCTCACGGGTACTTATCCTGACGATTGGTACCAAGGAGTCCTTCATTTCACCGACCGGCTCTGGCGCATTAATGTGGCGGGCCGCTACGCCCAGCTCGTCGCGGATGTAAGTAATGACGCCGATACGCCTATCGACATCACCTCGCTCACTATCAATCGTTCTGGTACGGTCGTCGCCTTCGTCAATAAGAACGACGCGTCGCTTTGGGTGTACTCGCTATAGCGAGGCCATCTCCGCGTCCAATTTTCGGCGCACATACCACTCCTGTGCCGCTCCGGCGAGGTTCGTGGTGATGAAATAAAGCGCGATGGCGCCTGATGTCGTGTATGAAATGACCCCGATGATGAACGGGAAGACGTACTTGAGCTGCATACCCATCACTTTCTGAAAATCGCCTTGCATGCTCTTGCCTTCCGGGGGTTTCAGCGTCCCTTTTAGTGCGAGATGCGCTTGGAAGAATTGCGCGATGCCTGCGAGGAATGCGAGCGTCAGGCTCTTGCCGGCGACTAGCGTGAGCCCGAGGAAATGGAGCGAGACCGCGCCGGGCGTCGGTGTGAACGGATAAAGGATCGCGGTGTTGATGGCCGGGAACGGCTCGTAATAGAAGACCCAATAGACCGCGAGCAGTACGGGGATCTGTATGAACGCGGTCAATAGGCTCGCGAACGGGTTCACTTCGGCTTCGCGGTAGAGCGCAAGCGTCTCGAGCGCTTCCTGCTCTTTGTTATCCTTGTGCTTCTCCTTGAGATCCTTGAGTTTCGGTTCAAGGACTTTCATGATCCGTTGCGTCCGGGCCGCTGAAAGCGAGAAGGGGAGGAGGACGAGGCGGATGAGTATGGTCAGGATTATGACGGCCACGCCCACGTCCCCGCCAGGAACGAACGAGACGACCGCCACGAGGGCGTTATAGATCGGGTTATAGAAGACGGCGTGGAAGAAGGACGATATCACGTTACTTTTTGAGACTTGTTATGAGTTCGGTTAGTTCCTGCCGTACTTCCCCATAGCTTACACTATCGGCAGCCTTTTTCGGGAATATGAGGACGCATTCCGGCAAGGATGGAATGGTCCGGAGGGCTGAAACCACGCGGCGCTTCAGTTTATGCCGGTCTGCGGACAATTTTACGGTCTTTTTCGAGATGATGACCGCATAACCGGACCCCTCGTTCGGCACTAAAACGTTGAAGTGGGGCGACGAGAGGCGCTTCCCTGACGCTTTAAGGGAAGGGAACCGCTGCCGGGGTATGCGTTTCCGGCGTGGAAACACGGCAATTAGACGGCGAGGCGCTTGCGGCCGCTGCGGCGGCGTCCTTTGAGTATCTTTTTGCCCGACGCCGACTTTGAGCGGGAGCGGAATCCGTGGGTCTTCGCCCGTTTCCGCTTCTTTGGTTGATAGGTTCGTTTAGCCATGTTCGAGTTTTAGTTATGCACACAATAGTAACAGTTTCTCCCCGAAAGGCCAGTCTGTCGTGCGGCCTAGAATGCGGGTATACTTCCGGCATTATGGATAAGCGGAATCCTAAAGAACTCTGGGAATATGTGATGACTCAAGTAGAGCTTTCAATATCCGCTGCAAATTTCAATACGTGGTTCAGGAACAGCTTCATACAGAAGATCGGGGAGGACGGGGTGGTCTATATCGGGGTGCCAAGCCAGTTCTTCAAGGATTGGTATCTCAAGAAGTTCCACACTCTCCTCTTGAAGATCCTGCGCGATGTTTCCTATGAATTCCGTAATATCGAATACGTCATCGTCAAAGACGAGCACCGCAAGCAGATAAAGGAAGTGAAGCCGCAGAAGGCGTCCATAGAGCTCCCGCTTGATGAGTTCTATATCAATAAGAGCGACAATCTCAATCCGCGTTATACGTTCGATACGTTCGTCATCGGTTCGTTCAACAGCCTTGCGTATGCCGCCGCGCAAGCGGTCCTTGCCAGACCGGGTATCACGTACAACCCGTTATTCATCTATGGCGACACAGGACGAGGGAAGACCCATCTCATTCAGGCGATCGGGAACGAGTTCAAAAAGAAGTACGCGGGCAGGAAAGTGTTCTATCTCACGTCCGAGAAATTCGTCGTTGACTACACTGATTCGGTCCAAGCCGGCACCGCGAACCGGTTCAAGGATAAATACCGCCATTACGACCTTCTCATCATGGACGACGTGCAGTTCCTCTCGAAGAAGGAGCGGAGCGAGGAGGAATTGTTCCACCTCTTCAACGCGCTCCATGATATGAACAAGCAGATCATTTTCTCCTCAGATAGGCCTCCGGTCGCCATCCCGGACATCACTGAGCGGCTCAAGGGCCGTTTAGCGAGCGGTATGACCGTCGACATAGGGGAGCCCGACTCGGAATCGAGGATGGCTATCATCCAGAAGAAGGCGGCGTTGCATAATATCGTCCTTTCCCCGGACGTCATCGAATATATCGCCACGTCCATGAGCGGTTCGATCCGCGAGCTTGAGGGAATGGTCAATAGCATCATCTGTCACACGCAAGTGAAAGGTTCCGTTCCGAATATCACCGAGGTGCGCCAATCCATCCGCTCGTTCGTGCGACCCCAAAAGACCATCTCCGTGAAGAACGTCGTCGATAAGGTCGCCGAGTACTATGGCATCGATGAGGAGAGTATTTATGAGAAGACCCGACGGCGCGAGATCGTCAGACCGCGGCAGGTCATCATGTACCTCTTGCGGGAGGATTTCAGTATTTCGTACCCGACCATCGGTTCGAAGCTTGGTGGACGCGACCATACGACGGTTATCCACTCGTGCGAGAAGATAAAGAAGGAAATAGTTGTGGACAATGAACTGGCCAAGGAAATACAGAATATTCGGACGCTCCTTGTATGATCTTTATCGGAAGCTTACCCACAGGTTATAACGCGGAGTATCATGAAAAGAGCCAGTATTCATGCGCTGATTACGGCTTTTCCACACTACTAACAGGACTAATAAGGATGGTATGAATATTTCCTTTGAAAAAAAGATATTCTCTGAAGCTGTTCATATCGTCTCACGCTTCACTGAACGTAAGGCAGGAACGCTCCCTGCGCTCGCGTCGATTCTGATCGTCGCCGGCGATGAGGGTATCAAGATGCGCGCGACGAACCTTGAAACGGGCATCGATCTTAAACTTTCAGGAGACCAGAAACTTCCTGGTGTGGTCGCGATACCTGCCGCCATACTGGTCCAATTCGCAAGTTCGCTCTCTCCAGAAGGAAAAGTAACGCTCGAACATACGGGAGACATCGTCACGCTGACGAGCAATACAGGGAAAAGCTCCATAAAGACCGTACCGTACGATGATTTTCCCTCCATACCGTTCCCAGAGAATCCTAAGAACCGCGTCGTGCTTCCTGGCGTGCTGCTTAAGAATCTCCTGACTTCGATCGCATCGGTCGCTTCGACCTCGACCGTCCGCCCTGAGCTCGCGAGCATCTATCTTTCCATCGAAGGAGGAATCCTGACCGCGGTCGCCACAGACTCGTTCCGTCTTGCTGAGAAGAAAGTGCCGCTCCAAAACAAAGGAACACAAGGGAAGCTCCTCCTGCCAGCAAAGAATGCCGTCGATATCGCGAGCGCGCTTCCGAATGATGACATCATCATTTCATTCGACGAACATCAGTGCGCGTTCGTCTCACCGGGCGGCATGATCGTGTCGCGTCTCACGAACGCAGTGTACCCGGACTATCGCCAGATCATTCCGAAAGAATCGATCGTCGAGGCGACGGTATTGAAGCGTGATTTCGAGAACGCACTCAAACAAGCGTCGATTTTCTCCGATACGTTCCAGAAAGTGAAAATGAGCTTCGATATGAAGAAGAACACTGTGGCCCTCTTCGCTCAGAATTCCGAGATAGGACAATCTTCAGAAACCATAACCGCTAAAATATCAGGAAGTCCGCTCGAGCTCTCATTCAATCATCGCTACTTATCTGCAGTGCTTCCGCTCACGCAAGCAGAAAGTATTTCTTTAACTGCTGCCGGCGTCGGTCGTCCGCTCATCATTAAAGGAGTCGGTGACACCTCTCTTCTTTATTTGGTTTCTCCGATGAACCAATAAGATCAGTACGCGAGCGGCGCGAAGATAGGGGGGTTCGTGAAAAGCTCCGGATGCAGGGAATACCAGGCAGAGATACCGTATTCCCAATTAGAGAACTGGGGATCCTTCGCGGGGAATGCGGGAGCCGGACCAAGCGGGTTCGATTTATCAGTCCAATAGAGAAGACTGTGCGGGTATATCGAACCAGTACCGTCCGGGATCATCCAATCGCCCCGGAGCATGGGCGGCACGGTTGAAGGTATTGGGTCCGGTTCACCAAAATACGCCTTCGGATACTTATCGAGCGCATACGCCATCACCGCATGCCACATAGGAGCTGCTATGAACCCAGCGATGGACTTCACCATAGGCGAGTTGTCGTTATTACCGGCCCACACGCCGACCGCAACTGATGGCGTGTAGCCGATCACCCACGCGTCCCGAGTATCATCGGTCGTACCGGTCTTCACCGCCACATCGTAGTTCGGGAACGAGAGCGGGGAATCAAGCGGATACTCCGGAACGCGTGCCGGCGCGTCCGACAGCATTGCGGACATATCGCGAGCGATGTTTTCCGTGACGACCCGCGTCGGGTTCGCCTGGTACTTTTCAAGAACATTGCCTTGCGCATCGTCGATCTCAAGAATGCCGGTCGGCTGATTCTTCACCCCGTCGTTCGCGAACGCCGAATATGCGCCGACTAGGTCGAGGAGCCGTACTTCGCCGCCACCAAGCACGAGGGTAAGACCGTACTGGCTCGGATCACCGAGCGTGGTGAGGCCGAACGACTTCGCCAGATTGATGGCGTTCTGGATGCCGACCAGATAGAGGACCTTGATCGCCGGGATGTTGATGGACATTGCGAGCGCAGACTCGAACGTCATTGGTCCCCGGAACTTTCCGTCGAAGTTCTGCGGCGCATAACATGGCGGAGTGCTTTTCGTCGTATCCGAGGACCGGCAGGCCGTCGAGAATTGGGTCGGCACGTCGAAAACGACGGTATCGCGGGTATAGCCGTTCATAAGGGCGAGGGAATAGATGAACGGCTTCATTGTCGAACCCGGCTGGCGGAGCGCGAGCGCGGCGTTGTACTGACCGTCGATACTTGTATCGAAGAAATCGCGCGAACCCACCATGGAAAGTATCTGTCCGGTCGTCGGATCGAGCGCGACCAAGGAAGCGTTCGACGCCCTGAATTTCTTGGTGTTGTCGAGGGCGTACTGATTCAAGGTCGCCTCCGCCTTCGCCTGAAGCTCGGCATCAAGCGTGGTGATGACCTTCAGTCCCGACTTGAGAGTGTTCGGACCGTATTCGTCTTGCAGCTGTTGGAGGATATAGAACACGAAGTGTGGGGCCAAGATCGAATTCTGCGTATTTTGCGGCGCGAACGCGACCTTCTCCGCCTTCGCGACGGCATATTCGTTCTGATCGATGAAACCGAGCGCGAGCATGCGACCGAGGACTACATCTTTACGGGTGTCGAGGTCCGCCTTGTGAGAACCGTACGGCGAATAGAAGGACGGTGCCTGCACCATAGCGGCCAGATACGCCGCCTGTGCGAGCGAGAGGTCGCGGGCAGGGATGCCGAAATACGACTCCGAAGCGGATTCGATACCATAGATCGTGCCGCCATACGGCACGTTGTTGAGGTACGTCTCGAGGATCTGGTCCTTCGAGTACGCCTGCTCCATCTTAATGGCCAGTATCCACTCATGGATCTTCCGCACCACGCTTTTCCGGCTCGTCAGTAGGACGTTCTTCACCACCTGCTGCGTGAGGGTCGATCCGCCCTGCGAGAACGAGCCGCCGAGCACGTCCGCGATCATCGCGCGTATGATCGAGGTGAAGCGGATGCCGCCATGCTCGTAAAAACTCGAGTCCTCGATGGCGATGGTCGCGTTGATGCTGTTCGGAGAGATGTCAGCGATGGGAACGATGCTCCGCCGAGCATCGCGATTATAGTCGTAGAGCAATATCTGACCGGTCCGGTCGTAGATCTTCGTCGACTGCGTCTCTTCGCGCGACGCGAAGGAGTTGATGTCCGGCACCGGAGTGAAGGCGACTGCGACGAGAATGGCGCCTATGCCGAAAAAGATGAGTCCGAGAAGGGTAAAGCCCACCGTAAGAACGGCATGGCGCCATGATGCGCTTCGCCATCTCAACATACCGCCCTATAGTAGCACACTGCCCTTTTTGTCAGAGCGAATCAGGCTCGTCCTCCAAATCCTCGGAGAATTCTTCGTCCTCCGAACCGTCCTCCTCATCCTCGTACGAATCGAAACTATCGCCGTAGTGCTCGAGCTTTTCCTCGTCGCTGCGTTCGTCGTAATCCATATAGCAAATATGTAACAAAAAAAGCCGTTACCGCAAGCGGGGGTCGTGGATTATGAGAGGCGGCCGGCCGCAAGCGCCGCGATGCCGATCGCGATGGCATCGAGTTCATCATCGAGACGCTTCTTAGGCGGCAGCGTGATGAGCCGCGGCACCATGAGCGCTACCCCTTTCTTGTCCGATGCGCCGTAGCCCGTGACGGCGATCTTCACCTGCTGGGGGGAGAACTCGCGGACCGGAATATCGGCCAATCCAGCGGCGGCAAGGATAGCCCCTCGTGCCTCAGCGACCCCAATGGCGGTCTTCTTGTTCACGCTGAAAAACAAAGTCTCGAGCGCGAGGACGTCGGGCGCGTGTTCCTTGATGGCGTTCTGTATGGAAGAGAAGACGACCGATAGGCGCATTTCCCGCACGCCCTTCTCCGGCGTCACGCAGTCGCTCATGATAAGCGTCGGCTTCGAGGGATCGCCTTCGAGGACAGCGATACCGAGACGATCGTAGCCTGGATCGACGGCCAGGATTCGAAGGGACCTATTCTTCGGTCGATTCATAACCGCGCGCGTTCGTGACCACGCGTTGGATGTCATCGTGGTCGTCGAGCGCCGTGAGAAGGGCGTCGATCTTCGACGCGTCCTCTTCACCGAGGTCGACGAGCGGTTCGTTCGGCGTGAGAAGTCCCGCCGCTTTCGAGAACGCCCAGCTCGCGGCGCCAGGCGAGGCGAGCTCGATGTTGTGCTGCGAAAGAAGGTGCTTCAGTTCCTGCGTCGTGCGGTTCTTACTATCGGTCACGGCCTCGATGAGGATGGCGACGCCGCCGGGCCCGTACGCTTCATAAAGCACATCGAGCAATTCTCCCGCATCTTTTGCGGTGCCTTTGGCGATAGCGCGTTCGATGTTCTCTTTGGGCATATTGACCGCTTTCGCGCGAGCGATCGCGCTCGCGAGGTTCGGCGCCGAGACGACGCCGCCCGCTTTCTTCGATTCGACCGTAAGGAGACGCGCATAACGGGAGAAGATGCGGCTGCGCGCCGCGTCAGTCACCGATTTCTGCCGTTTAATCTGCGCCCACTTGCTATGGCCCGACATAGTCAGAACATACCATCCGTTCTTTCACCGCTCAAATAGGCGCGGCCTTCCTGGGTCAAGATGCGGCCGCGAGGGCTTCGTTCGATGTAACCGAGCCGAAGCAGATAGGGTTCATACATATATTCCACCGTGTCGGCATCCTCATGGAGAGAAGCGGCGAGCGAGCGCACCCCGACGGGGCCGCCGCGGAAACTGGTCTTGAGCGTCTCGAGATACCGTCGGTCGTCCTTCGTAAGGCCCCTGCTGTCTATGCCGAAGAGATCGCACGCCTCGTCGCACAATTCTGTGGAAAGCGGCCGTTCGTGGACCTCGGCGAAATCGCGGACGCGCTTCAAGAGGGCGTTCGCGACGCGAGGCGTGGCACGGCTCCGGCCGGCGATGCGCTCGACGACCGCGTCCGGCACGGAGAGGCCGAGGAGTTTCGCCGAGCGGTTAACGATGTCCCGCAAGTCCTCATCGCTGTAGAAATCGAGCTGGAAGACACCGCCGCCGAATCGGGAGCGGAGCGGTCCAGACAATTCCGCAACACGCGTCGTGGCGCCGACGAGCATGAACGGCGGCAACGAAAGCTCGACGGTCCTCGCGGACGGTCCTTTTCCGAGCACTAGATCGAGATGCCCGGATTCGAGAGCAGGGTAGAGAAGTTCCTCGATCTTCCGGGAGAGCCGGTGTATCTCGTCGATGAAGAGCACCGTGTTCGGTTCAAGGTTCGTGAGGATCGCGGCGAGATCGCCCGCGCGTTCTATAGCGACGCCAGAAGTCGTTTTCATCGGCGAACCGAGCGTCGTTGCGACGAGATAGGCGAGCGTCGTCTTGCCGACGCCCGGCGGACCGTAAAAAAGGATGTGTTCGGGCATGCCCGACCGCTTCTTGGCGGCATCGATGGCGATACGAACGTTCGCTTTGACCTGCTTCTGGCCTACGTATTCGTCCCAGACGGAGGGGCGGAGCGCCGCATCAAGGCTGGGCGTTACCAATGTCGACGTGACGGCAGCTCTTGACATAAAAAATATATGATGCTAGTATTCTATCACAGATTTTGATCCTGTTCATGCTCCTCTAGGCAAGGCTTGACGGCTTCTGGCGTCTCCCCAAGGACTCTCTGGTTTCGGCTGGTGGGCTCCTCAGGTGTTTCGTCTACCCCGCGATTTTGCGGGTTTTGCCTTGAGGATCATGCACGGGAAAAAAGCGGCGCGGGGGTATCCCCGCGCCGCTTTTTGTCTGCCCGCCCGTCCTTAATAGGGAAGATCGACGGTTTTCGCGAGCTCCGCAAGCGATGTCACGCCGTCGAGCGCCTTCAGTATGCCGTCCTGGGCCATCGTGAGGTACCCTTGGGTCGCCGCGTGCTTCGCGATATCGGACTCGAGCGGATTGTCGCGCAAGAACGAACCGAGCGCATCGTCCATGAATATCGCCTCATAGATGCCGATGCGGCCCTTGTAGCCGGTGCCGCCGCTCTCTTCAAGCGGTTCCCATACGGTCTCTACTTTCTGCGGCGCGAGCGACTTGTCCGCAAGCGGCGCGAACACCTTCTCTATCATCGCCTTTTCCGCGTCCGTCAGCGCGCGCTCTTTCTTTTTATCCGGATCGAGCTTGCGCACGAGGCGCTGCGCCATCGAGACGGTTATTGCCGAGCCGAAAGATTTCGGATCGACGCCGAGGTCGACGAGGCGAGG
The DNA here is from genome assembly GCA_035718415.1 of Minisyncoccota bacterium. GTDB lineage: Bacteria > Patescibacteriota > Minisyncoccia > Phycocordibacterales > Phycocordibacteraceae > C7867-001. The sequence goes on from DASTHB010000019.1 coordinate 34,842, forward strand.
GTACGTGCCTGCCGCGTTGTTCGTGTGGAGCGTGGAGAAGACGAAATGCCCCGTGAGCGCGGCCTGTATGGCGATGTCCGCGGTCTCGCCATCGCGTATCTCACCGACCATGATGACATCAGGGTCCTGCCGCACGATGGACTTCAGTCCGTCCGCGAACGTGTATTTTTCCGGCACGACCTGCGTCTGCACGATGCCGTCGATGTGGTATTCGATCGGGTCCTCGATAGTGATTATCTTGATCTCGGGTGAATAAATCTCCCGCAGGAACGAATACAGCGTCGTCGTCTTGCCGGAACCCGTCGGTCCGGTCGTGAGAAGCATGCCGTTCGTTCGCCGGATCTCCTTTTCAAGCCGAGCGAGAAGTTTCGGATGAATACCAAGCTCCTTGTAGGAGACCGTTATCGATTCCGGATCGAGAATGCGCATCACGATAGATTCCCCGTAATTGCCCGGGATGAACGAAACGCGCACCTCGATCTCCTTGCTCTTGCGAGTCACGGTGAAGCGCCCATCTTGCGCGCGGTTTGAGATATTGAGCTTCACGCCGGCCAAGAGCTTTATGCGCGAGGTGAGTTGGCGCGAGGTCTCTTCGTCGAAGAAGAACACGTCGGTCAGAATGCCGTCGATGCGGAAACGCAGACGCGTCCGCGATTCCTCGGGTTCGATATGTATATCCGATGAATGGAGCGCAAAAGAGCCCGTGAGGACGGTCTCGAAGATGCGCGTGACCCGGTCGAGAAGCTTCAGTTTCGATGCCGACTCAAGCTCCGCGCGAATGGCGGCGAGGCGGTCCGCCGACGACATCGTCTCCATGACGCTATCGGAAACGGAAAGCTGCCCCGCGCGGGATTCGGCGGCGAACGAGAGGTCATGATAGCGCGTAAGCACCTTCTCGAGGCTCTTTTTCGACACGAGGAATTTCGCGATGGAGAAACCGCGCTTCTCGAGGTCCTCGAGGAGTTTCGCGAGCGCCGGATTGTTCGGATTATGGATCGCGAGCGATATGTTCTTCGCCGTTTTCACGAAGGCCGCCGCCTCGGCCTCCCGCGCGAGGGGCTCGGGCACGACGCGCAGCGCTTCACTGTCGATCTCCTGGAGCGAGAGATCGGCATACGTCATCCCGTACTTATCGGAAAGGATCTGGGTCACATCCTCTTCCTCGCGAGCGCGTATTTCCTCAAGCTTCGTGTCCCCCTTCCCGGTATCAAATGGCAGATCCATATGCGCCCCATCATACCACCCAAGGAGGAGGGCACTTGACAAATGGGCCATTGTGGTGTTATTATATCAACAGCCAGTAGAGGTCGTATTCAACTTTAGGAGGCGAAATGAATAGGATACCTGTTCTTCTCTGCGTGTTTTTCTTGGCCGGCTGCGCCGGCCCAACGATCGTCGCGCACGGCGCGGCGCCCGGGGAGCGCATCACGCTCCCGCCCATCCCGAACGCCCGTTGCGACGGAGAGTGGGTGCTCCGGGGGAGCGACAACGTCTGGACCTGCACCGCCGCCGTGGCAGTGCGGCAGGGGACGCCGCTCCAGCGGTGGCTCGTGAACCCGTATGTGCAGTCGTATGGGTACTCCTCCGGATACATCCAGAGCTGCGGCCGCCGCTTTTGCGCCGGCTACTCCTGGGTGAGGTAGTCGGGGATTTTTCGCGCTCGCTTCATTTTCGAAGCGGGCGCGTTTTCTTTTCGGGCGGTACAATTGCGGGAATGGATGAGAAGCAGTCCCGGGATATCGGCGAGTTCGAAGAAGAGGCGGCGCGCTTCGTTCGCGCTCTTAGGCCGAACGAGCAGGCGACCCTCGTGACGCTTTCCGGCGAGCTCGGCGCAGGGAAGACCGCCTTTACGAAAGCCGCCGCTCGCGCGCTCGGCATAACCGAAACCGTTACGAGCCCCACGTTCGTTCTCGAGAAGATATATCTCCTCCCGGA
>DASTHB010000020.1:0-3048 GCA_035718415.1 Minisyncoccota bacterium
TAATGAAATCCTCCCCCATTTTCAAACTCATCGCCGCAGTTGCGCTCTCCGAACTTGCGGGAGTGATCGGCGCACTCTTTACCACGCCCGCCATCGGCACGTGGTACGCGACGCTCGCGCGGCCTGACTTTTCGCCGCCATCATTCGTCTTTGCGCCCGTCTGGACCACGCTCTATGCGCTCATGGGCATCGCGGCCTTCCTCGTGTGGCAGAAGCGGGACGCCGCGCCCTTGGCGCGGCGAAATGCCGTCATTCTCTTTTTCATCCAGCTCGTTCTCAATACGCTCTGGTCCATACTCTTTTTCGGTCTCCACAATCCGGGCCTCGCGTTCGCGGAGATAGCGCTCCTCTGGCTCGCTATTGCCGCGACCATCAATGCCTTCGCGCGCGTCTCTCGCACGGCAGCGTGGCTTCTCGCCCCCTACCTCCTCTGGGTCACGTTTGCTTCGTATCTCAACTACGCTATCTGGACGCTGAATTCGTAGCGAGATCTTTCTCGAACTGTTCGCGCAATTTCGCGGAGAATTCCGCATTCTCGCTCACGATGTTGAGCTCGTAGTTGAAGAAGAAGGAGAGCCAGTCGAAATTGCAGCTGCCGACCGTCGCCCAATTGCCGTCTATCGCGACGGTCTTTGCGTGGAGTATCGAGGCTGTATAGCGGAAGACCTGAATTCCGTGCCGGCCGCACCAGCGCAGATGATAGTTCGTGAGTATGTCGGCGAGCCGATTGTCCGACTTATCCGGCGCGAGAAGCCGTACGCGGACGCCCTTGCCGAGCGCGTACCGGAGCGCGCGCCGCATCTGGTGCGTGAGCGCGAAATACGGCGTCGTGATGTCGACCGACGTATTCGCTTCCGCTATCTTGCGGATGAGGAGGCGATAGAGGTGCTTGTCGCGCAGGCGGAACGAATTGCCGAGGAAATAGAATTCGCCGCTTTCTTCGGAGCGCATCGGGCCGACCGGCCGTCCGCGGCCGGTCTTCTGCCATGCGGTCTCGAAAAGGCGGGCGGCATCGGCCACGATGCCGCCCGCAAGGACGACCGTCGTGTCCCGCCAGTCCCTCGCGCGATCCTCGAAGATGACGCCACCGACGAACGCCTCGCGGTCGTCGAATATCCAGAGCTTCCGGTGATCGCGAAGCAGTGACGGCAGGATGCGCCGCCACGACGGCGGCAGGAGCGTGCGATGGAAGACGAGCTCGATACCGCTCTCCCGAAGCGCCCCGGGCAGGGAAGACTGATAGAAGAGGAAGCTCCCCACCGCGTCGATAAGAAGCCGCACCCGCACGCCCTCGCGCGCTTTCCGCCGGAGCACCTCGAAGAGGGTATCGACGAAAGGGCCCGAGTCGCCCAGGATGTACTGCTCTATGGCGATGGAGCGCGTGCTCGCTTCGGCGGCGGCGAGCACGCGCTGCCAGGCCTCTTCGGTCGAAGCAAGCAGCTCCCAGCGCGTTACGGAACTCATATAGAGGTATATCCAGCATACCCCCAAAGGAGGCGCGCGCCCTAATCCGCCTGCGATAGAATAGAGATGTACCTTTTATTCCTTCATTCTCACAATGATCCATTCCGTAATGCATCGCTTGCACAATCCGAGCCTCGCCCTCTTCCTGCTTCGCATCGGGCTCGGCGTCGTCTTCGTTTATCACGGCTACCAGAACTTCTCGACAATGGACCAGACGGTCGGCTACTTCGCGACCATCGGCATCTCGACCTTCTGGGCGTACGTCGCCGTTTATACCGAGCTCATCGGCGGCGCGCTTCTTATCCTCGGCCTCTGGGTGCGCTATGCGGGCATGTTCCTCACCGTCCTCATGGGCGTCGCCATCAACGCCGTCCACCTGAAGCACGGCTTCAGCCTTTCGAACGGCGGTTACGAGTATGCGCTTCTCCTTCTTCTCGGCTCCGCGTCCCTCGTCTTCTCCGGAAGCGGCCGCTACTCGCTCGCGCATTACATCCGCCACTCGGCGTTCTGCCGCGACTGCCACATCGGCGTCCACGCGTAGCGCCTCTACCGGCAATGTGAAAACGCCCCGCACGGGGCGTTTTCACGCTCGAACCGCCACAGGGCTTAGCGCGGTGCGACGACGGTGCCTGAGACCGTTCCGGCCGTCTCGCTCGGAACGTTCGGCTGTGTCGTCGAAACGCCGGCGACGGTACCCGAATATGGACGGAAGATGTAGCCGAGGCCGACGAGTATCACGAGGGCGATGAGACCGATGATGACGTTCCGCCCCGTCGTGCTCGGGCGATCCGCCGTTTCGTACGATGTGTCGTTGTAGTTATCTTGCTCCATGTGAGTGCGCCGTTATGAATAAGAACTCCAGTATGCGGGTAGGGCAGTGAATGAGGCATGAATACGAAATGCCGAGGCTCGCGCCTCGGCATTCCGGCTTGACCCGCGCTTCACCTAGACTTGCGCAAAGCGCTTGCGGAGGAAGAGGAAGCTCGCTGCGAAGAGCATGAGGCCCGTCGCGCCAAGCACTGCCATGCTGGCCGCCGCATCGCCGCCCGCGCCCGTGTTGGGGACGTTCGGAACGCCGGTGGTAGCGCCGAGGACCGTGCCCGTAGTGCCGCGCGTCTGCGCCACCTGGGTCGGCGAGAGGACGACGATGGTACCGAACATGCCGGTGCCGCCGCGCCCGCCGCTCGCTGAGTCGTAGTAGAGGTACGTGCCCGGCACATTGAAGATGTGCGAGTACGTCGCGTTCGGACCCATCGCGCCGCTGGCGAACGAGCCGTCGTCCGCGATGACGTTGTGCGTCCCTGCACCGCGGTTCGTCCACGTCACCGTGCCGCCTTGGGCGATGATGACGCTGTGCGGATTGAAGAAGTTGTCGAAGATGCCGACCTGCACGACGTTCTGGCCCGTGAGAACGCCATTGAAGATGGTGGTCCCGCTGCCGTCAGAGGTCGGAATGTTGGGCTGGCTCGTCGAGGCTCCGAGGACGGAGCTGCCCGACGCCGTGGTCGTGCCCGAGAGCGCGACTCCGCCAGACGGACGAACGACGATGGTGCCGTTCATGGTGCCAGGTACGTTCTGATTCGG
>DASTHB010000021.1:0-4393 GCA_035718415.1 Minisyncoccota bacterium
TTGGAAGAATTCCTCCAGGAAATCGCACGTCCGGATCCGGTCAATATGGGAGCAATTTCCCATCCCGGACAGCGTTCCCATAAATGGGAACCCGAGGAAGTGTTCTTCCAGCTCCTCGTGAGCTGTTCCCGTCCTTACGTCTTCGATCGGTACCTGGCCAGCTGTCTGGAGTACTTACAAGAAAAGAGCGCAGCTCTGGATCTTTTCTGAAATCACGACGCCGCTTCGAGGGAAGCGGCGTCATAATTTATCTGTTCGATAGCGAGTTGGGCGAGGCGGGTCACGCACCTGCGCCAGATGCGGCGCTTATTCTTATGCCGCCGCAATTTGTCCTCAAGAGTAGACATCCGCACGTTGCGGATCCTTTTCGGTTCACGCGTGTTTCCACGATGGACCCCATTAGAATATCTCATAAAAAAGCAAAAGCGGCACAGAGAGGCCGCATTACGTTCGAACCGTTTGTAAGTCTCGACATCCGTTTTCTAACGGGGTGGACCATTGGTACGTATAGTATAGAACGCCCATGAAGAACGCGGGAAGCGGCGGTGGAAAACGGATATGGCGTCAGATCACCATGGCGCTCATGCGCCTCGCCGAAAATAACAAAACGCCCAGAAGGCGTTTCGTCATTTTGACTCGGTGCACGCGGTATGTAGGCATACCGCCGGTGCGTCTCGCCGAAAATAACAAAGCGCCCGTGAGGCGCTTTATTATTTTGACTCGGTGCACGCGGTAAGAGTCGAACTTACGACCGCCCGAGTATCAGTCGGGTGCTCTACCAACTGAGCTACGCGTGCAATTTGCGAACTCCCTGATACTAGCAAAATCAGCAGATTCTTTCCACCGGCGCTCGCATTTGCGCCGTTATACCCACGTTGGCCTGCGCGCGCGGTCGAACGCCGTTATACTGAACGTGATGAAGGCGTTTCCCGTTCTTGGCGTCGCCGCAATTGCCATTCTCATCGGTGGCGGGCTCTTCTATTTGCAATCAAAACCGGCGCCGGCGGTTACGTATGTCCCGCTGCCGGATTCTGCGGCATCGGAGACGGTCGCGTTCCGCACGCTTGAGTCGGGCGGTAATGCGGCGAAGGTTGCCGATCCGAAATATTACGCCGCCTATTCGCAGGCCGGACTTCTCCGGCTCTGGAGCCTCGCGCATGGTTCGGACGGCACGCTCCCGCCGAACGTCGATTTCGCGAAAGAATACGTCATCGGGGTGTTCGCGGGGCAAAAGCCGACGGGCGGTTACGAGCTCCGCGTTACGGGAGTGAGCGAGACCAAGACTACGCGGACGGTCTCCGTCACTCTGTCGCGTCCGGGCGCCGGCTGTCTCACGACAGAAGCGCTCACGAGCCCCTACGTCATCATCGCGGTTCCGGTGAGTGACGCCGCTTTGACCCATAAGGAAAGCCAAACCTCGGTGCCGTGCAAGTAGCTCGGCCCTGAGCTAGGATGCATCGTATGGATGCGTCGTCCTACTTCCGGGGTAAGAAGATAACCGTCATGGGCCTCGGCCTCCTCGGCCGCGGCGTAGGGGATGCGCATTATTTGGCCGAATGCGGCGCAGAGCTTATCGTCACGGACCTCAAAAGCCGTGAGGAGCTCGCGGCATCCGTCGCGAAGCTCCAGTCGTTCCCGAACATCACCTTCGTCCTCGGGGAGCATCGCCTTGAGGACTTCCGCGATCGAGACCTCATCCTCAAAGCCGCCGGCGTCCCGCTCGATTCTCCGTACATCGCTGAAGCGGAGCGGAATCATATTCCCGTTCGTATGAGCGCCGATCTTCTGGTCGAGCTTTCGAAGATGCCAGTCGTCGGCATCACCGGGACGCGCGGGAAGTCGACCGCAACGCACATGGTCGAGGCCATCCTTCGCGCGGCGGGGAAGAAAGTCCTTGTCGGCGGCAACGTCCGCGGCGTCTCGAATCTTTCGCTTCTTCCCGAGGCCACGCCGGAGCACATCGCCATCCTCGAGCTCGATTCCTGGCAGCTCCAAGGGTTCGGCGCTATGCGCATGTCGCCGCATATTTCCATCTTCACGACGTTCTTCCCGGACCACTTGAACTACTACAAGAATGACCTCGACCGGTATCTGGCCGACAAGGCATGCATCTTCCTCAATCAGTCGGAGAACGACGTGCTCATACTGGGCCGCCAGTGCGCTCCCATCGTCATCGAGAAATACGGCGAACAGATACGATCGAAAGTCCTGGTCGTCGATGAGATGAAATTGCCGGACACGTGGACCCTCAAGGTACCCGGCGTCCATAACAGGAACGGCGCGGCGCTCGCGCTTGCCGCCGCGCGTGAGCTTGGCGTGCCGGACGACGTGAGCCGCACGGCCCTCGCCGACTTTCCCGGCGTGCCGGGCCGGCTCGAGCTCGTGCGCGAGAAAGACGGGATACAGATCTACAACGACACGACCTCGACGACGCCCGAAGCGACGATCGCAGCACTGGAGGCCCTGCCCGCGGAGCGGACCGTACTCATCATGGGCGGCACCGACAAGAACCTCGATCTCGCCGAGCTCTCTGCCCGGGCCGGGGAAGCGAAGAAAGTCGTGCTGCTCGCGGGAAACGGGACGGATCGGATCCGGGCCGAATTCCCGAATGCCCCAATCTTCGACGATCTTGAGGCCGCAGTTTCGGAGGCGTGCAAAGAGGCGGAGAAGGGCGACATCGTCCTGTTCTCGCCGGGATTCACATCTTTCGGGATGTTCAAGAACGAATTCGATCGCGGCGACCGCTTCGATGAGATAGTCAAGGCGCTATGAACCCCGTTAGCGAAACTATGCCCGACGATTCCCTGAGCCAGAAGCCGCTCTCTAACGGGGCGAAGATCCATTTCGTCGGCATCGGCGGCATCGGCATGAGCGCGCTCGCGCAGTATTTCAAGGACCATGGCGATACGGTCACGGGCTCCGATCGTGATGTGAGCCCGGTCATCGAAATGCTCGAAAAGGACGGGATCGCTGTTTTGATAGGCCAGAAATCCGAGAACGTTCCGACCGACGCGGACCAGATCGTATATAGCGATGCCGTTCCGGAGACGAATCCGGAACGCGTCCGGGCCGCGGAGCTCGGCATTCCGCAGAAGTCCTACTTCCAGATGCTCGGAGAAGTCTCGGCCGGGAGGCGCACGGTCGCCATCGCCGGCACGCACGGCAAGACGACGACGACTGGCATGCTCGCAAAGATACTGCAGGATGCCGGAGCGTCACCCACCGGCATCGTCGGGTCCATCATGAAAGATTTCGGCAGCAATTATGTGCACGGAACATCGGAGCTCTTCGTCGTCGAAGCATGCGAATACCGCGACCATTTGCTCGAGCTCTCGCCCGAGATCCTCGTCATCACGAATCTCGAGTGGGATCACACGGATTACTTCTCGTCGCTTGCCGCCCTGCAGGAGACCTTCAGGAAGGCGATAGAGCGCGTGCCGGAAGAGGGTGCCATTGTGACGAACCCTGCGAATCCGAACATCGCACCGCTGCTTACGCACGCGAAGGCGCGCATTATCGACTACACCAAAGAGCCGACATACGAGCTTCGTTTGCCGGGAGAATTCAATATCATGAACGCGCGCGCGGCCGTCGCGGCGGCGCGCCTTGCCCATCCGTCGGTCACGAGTGAAAGCATCTGTGCCTCGCTCTCCGCGTTCCAGGGCACCTGGCGCCGTTTTGAGTACAAAGGAAAGACGATAGCGGGAGCGGATGTATATGACGACTATGCACACCACCCGACGGCTATCCGTGAGACCCTGAGGGCGCTTCGCGGGAAGGTGTCCGGCCGCATCATCGTCGCCTTTCACCCGCACCTGTACAGCCGGACGAAGGACCTCCTCGAAGGATTCGCGACTGCATTTCCGGACGCTGACCGGGTTCTCATCGCGCCCATCTACGCCGCGCGTGAAGTGGATGACGGTTCGATATCGAACGAGATGCTAGCCGAGCGTATCCGCGAGCATGGTGTCGATAGCGCGGCACTCGGCTTTGAGGCCATAGAGGAGGAACTCAGGCAAGCAGGCCCCGGCGACACCATCATGACCATGGGCGCGGGCGACATTTACAAGGTCGCGGACCGGCTCGTGCTAAAGTAGGCCACGGATCTCATTCCTCGGGAGGCACGAATGGAACGGCACTGTGCGCACTGCGGCGCGGCGGTCTTCGAGTGCATGGGCACCGTGAAGGCAGGCGATTTCGACGAGTTCTGCCGCGGCGTCCGTCCCGGCAATCGAATCCGCGAGCTCTGCGGCCCTTGCGCGACGTTCTACGCGTTTCTGCGGCCCGGCTGGCGATGGCTCATCCGCTTTGCCGGGGTGCGGCACCCGATCCCTGTACGGAAGATCGTCGCCTCACTGGCCGCCCGCACCGGGATTCGCTTCTTCGTCCCCGT
>DASTHB010000022.1:0-3997 GCA_035718415.1 Minisyncoccota bacterium
GGCATCAAATTCGACAAGCGTCTCCCCTATCCGGTCTACGTGGCGCAGAAGCCGCGGGAACTTCCGGGACATCTCGAGAAGAAATATTCGCTCATCATGTATCCGTCGGGCGGCAGCTGGGGCGGCTGCGAGGACCCGCGCATGGTCGCGCTCGACGGGCGCATCTACGTTACGTTCAATATGTTCGACGGCTGGGACTACATCCGCGTCGCGGCCATCTCCATATCCGAGGAAGATTTCCTCGCCGAGCGTTTCTGGAAATGGGACGGGCCGCACGTGCTTTCCCCGCCCGGACAGGTGCACAAGAACTGGGTCATCTTCCCCGAGAAAATGAACGGCAAGTTCGCTATCCTGCACAGCATCACGCCGAAGATCGACATCGCGTACCGCGATTCCATCGAGGACATCGGCATTACCGAACCCTTCATCAAGAGCTGGGTGGGTTCGCGCGGTTCGCTTCCGCCGCGCGACGGCTGGGACACGTACGTCCGCGGCGCGGGACCGCCGCCGCTTCGCACGAAGGACGGCTGGCTCGTGTTCTACCACGCGATCGATGGGCGCGATCCCGGCCGTTACAAGCTCGGCGCGATGCTTCTTGACCTCGAGGACCCCACGAAGGAGCTGTACCGCTCGGTGGGGCCGGTGCTCGCGCCCGATGAGACCTATGAGAACCATGGGAAGCCGGGCATCGTCTACGCCTGCGGCGCAGTCGTCCGCGACGGCACGCTGTATGTCTACTACGGCGGCGCCGACAAGGTCATCGCCGTCGCCTCGGCCGATCTCGACACGTTCCTCGCGGAGCTAAAGAGCGGTAAACTGCCAGAGATAGAAAATATCGATAAAACCGTGACTTCCTGACATGTTCGTCATACGCAGAGACCCGCATAACCCCATCCTTTCACCACGGCGCGAGCACCCGTGGGAAACGGAAGCGGTATTCAATCCGTCCGTTCTCAAAGAGAAGGACGGCTGGCGCATGTATTATCGCGCCCTCTCGAACCCGGCGGCGACCATCACGCCCTACGCCGGGCAGTCGACCGTCGGCGAGGCGTTCTCCGAAGACGGCATTCATTTCGGCATGCGCCGCCAGGTCGTGATGGCGACCGAAGAGTGGGAGCAGTACGGCTGCGAGGACCCGCGCGCCACGGTGTTCGAGGGCTCGACGTACATCTTCTACACCGCGCTCGGCGGCTACCCGTTCAATAAGGACAACATCAAGGTCGGCGTGGCGGTCTCGCGCGACGGCAAAAGTTTCCATGAGCACCATCTCGTGACGCCGTTCAACGCGAAGGCGTTCGTTCTCTTCCCCGAACGAGTCCAGGGCAAAGTCGCGGCGCTGCTTTCGATACACACGGACGAACCGCCCGCCGAGATCTGCCTCGCGCTCGCGGACAAGATCGAGGACTTCTGGTCGCCGCAGTTCTGGAACGAGTGGTACGCGGATTGGCAGTCACACAAGCTTCCTTTGAAGCGTTCGGAGCAGGACCAGGTGGAAGTCGGGTCGGTGCCGCTTCTCACGCCGAACGGCTGGCTCTTCTTCTACTCCTATATCGAGGATTATTTCAAAGGCGGCGAACGCGTCTTCTCCATCGAGGCGTCGATGCTCGATCGCGACGATCCCTCGAAGATCGTGAAGCGCACGGAATCGATCATGATCCCCGAGGAGATCTACGAACTCTATGGCATCGCGCCGAACATCGTGTTCCCGACGAGCGCGACCTTGGCGGAAGACGGCCGGCTCGACCTCTGGTACGGAGCGGCGGACACGGTCTGTGCGAAAGCGAGCACGCGCCTTGAGGACCTGCTCCGGGCGCTCGATCCGTCCCGTCCCGCGCGCACGTTCACGCGCGCGAAGGAGAATCCCATCCTCACGCCGCAGGGCAGCGGGTTCGAGAGCCGCGACGTGTTCAATGCCGCAGCGATAGACGTGGATGGCACGGTGCATGTGCTCTACCGCGCGATGGACGCGGATAATACGTCGACCATCGGGCTCGCGCTGTCGAAGGACGGCGTGCATATCGATGAACGGCTTCCGAAACCCGCCTACGCCCCGCGCGCCGAATTCGAGCGGAAGAAGGGCGACCCCCACGGTAATTCCGGCTGTGAAGATCCGCGCATCGTCCGCATCGGCGACATGCTCCACATGACGTATACCGCTTATGACGGCGTGCATCCGCCGATGGGAGCGCTTTCCTCTATCCGCCTCGATGATTTCCGGGCTCGGAAGTTCGACGCCTGGAGCATGCCGCAGCTCCTTACTCCGGAAGGCATGGATGACAAGGATGTCGCGCTTCTTCCTGAAACGGTGAACGGCAACTATCTCCTTTATCACCGCATCAGCGGCCAGATATGCGCCGACCTCCTGCCCGACCTCGCGTCCGGCAAGCGGGTCTCGCGCTGCATCGAGATCATGGGTCCGCGGAAAGGCATGTGGGACGGAGTGAAAGTCGGCATCGCCGCTCCACCCATGCGCGTCGGCGGCAAATGGCTCATGATCTATCACGGCGTATCGCGCCACTCGACCTACCGCCTCGGCGCCGCCCTTCTCGATAGCGACGGTACGACGCTTCTCGCCCGCACCGCCGACTCGATCTTCGAGCCCGTGGAGAAATACGAAAAAGAGGGAGAAGTTCCGAACGTCGTCTTCGCGTGCGGCGCCGTCATCCGCGACGACACGCTGTTTTTGTACTACGGCGGCGGCGATCGTGTCATCGGCGTCGCGACGGCATCCGTCGCGCATATCATGAGCGCGCTATCATGACGCTCCCGAAAGCCATCGTGTTCGATCTCGACGGCACGCTCGCCGTTTCGAAGTCGCCGCTCGCAGAGGACATGGCCGCCATCCTCGAGCGCCTTCTCGAGCGCATGCAGGTCGCGGTCACGTCCGGCGCCTCCCTCGAGCAATTCATGGGGCAGTTCGTCTCGCACCTGACGCCTGCTTCTCGCCTTTCGAACCTGTATCTTCTTCCTACTTCCGGCGCCGCCCTCTACACGTTCGAGAACGGAACATGGAGCAAGGTGTACGCCGAGACCATGACCGACGCGCAGATGGACGAGGCCGAGAGAGCTATCGCTGAGTCGCTTGATAAGACCGGCATGGTCCTCCCGCCGTCGTACGGTCCGCGCGTCGAACGCCGCCAGAGGACCCAGGTCGCATTCTCCGCCGTCGGCCAGCGCGCGCCCGTCGAAGTGAAGCGCGTATGGGACCCGGACCAAGAGAAGCGACGCAAACTCGTCGACATCATAAAACCGCTTCTGCCATGGGCGGAAGTGCGCATCGGCGGCATGACGACCATCGACATCACTCGGAAAGGCATCGACAAGCGGTACGGCGTCGAACATCTGGCGCGACGGTTGAATCTCCAGATCACCGACATGCTGTATGTCGGCGACGCGCTCTTCCCAGGAGGAAATGACGAGGTCGTCATCGGCTCCGGCATCCAGGTCCACGCCGTGAAGGACCCGGCAGAGACGGCAGAATTCTTGACGGCCTTGCTGCTAGTTGCCGAGTAGCCGGACGAGCCTGAGCGTCTCGAACGAATGCCGGCCGCGAAGCGCGTGGAATGCGCCAGACAACTTCTCGCTTCCTGCTGACGCGAACGCCTCGCGTATTTCACCCAGGATGTCCGACGGAACGAGGTGCGCAAAGTCGGCGCGAGAGAGCCGCCCGAGTTGGGCGAGCTCCTCGAGATGCTTCACGACCGTTCCGGGCGTCAGCCCGCGCTCCTTCGCCGCGGCTTTCAAGTTCTTCGCATCGCGCACGACACCGAGCGTCTCCGCGAGTCGTCCCGGAAGCCCGTCCGAACCTGCTATCTCCGGCGCAGAGTCCGTCCACGCGCCGCCCATCGCCTTCACGAATTTCTTCTGCATCGACAGCGTCTCGTCCTCGCTCATCGCTGCGAACGCTTTCGCCGCGGCGTCCGACGATGCGCGGAAATGCCTGTCGGCGTTCAGGATCTCGGGATGCACTTCGAGCGCGCGGGCGTTCAGCCCGAGC
>DASTHB010000023.1:0-6165 GCA_035718415.1 Minisyncoccota bacterium
CGACGATAGAAAGGAAACCGGTCGCGACGGGGCCCCACAACAGCACGCCGATGGGGATAAGGAAAACGATGTCGAGCGGAATGACGAACACGACGAATAGAGCGGTAAACAGCACGAAGACCACGGGGCCGAGCGCGTGCGTTCCGGACAGCAAAACACGGATGATCTCCTCATGGGTTCGCACTTCATACGAGACGAATACGAAGCCCATTGCCATGACGAAAAGCTCGAGCACGCGACGCCACTGCCATGACGAATACGGATTCATGACATGAGTGTAGCGCGTGCACGGCACTTGACCATATATAGGTATGCGCGCTATGAGTGAACGTGTGAGCAAACGATTGCTTATCGTAGAGTCCCCGACGAAAGCGCGGACCATAGGGCACTACCTCGGCAAGGACTACACCGTCCTTGCTTCCGTAGGTCATGTCCGCGATCTTCCGAAATCGAACAAGGATGCCGTCGATATCGAGGGCGGATTCGTGCCGCGCTATGTCGTGCCGCCCGAGAAGCGCGACATCATAGAGAAGATCCGCCACGCGGCTGACGCCGCAGACGAGGTCTATCTTGCGACCGACCCCGACCGCGAGGGTGAGGCCATCGCCTGGCACATCAAGGAGGTCGCCCAATTGAAGAGGCCGAAGCGCGTCGTCTTCCACGAGATCACGAAGGACGCGATCCTCGAGGCGGTCGCGCATTCGCGGACGATCGATGAGAATCTGCGGAAAGCGCAGGAGGCGCGGCGCGTCCTCGATCGCATCGTCGGTTACGACCTCTCCGGCCTCATCTGGAAGAAGGTCCGGTACGGACTGTCTGCCGGCCGCGTGCAGTCGCCTGCGCTGCGCATTCTCGCGGAGCGCGAACGCGAGATAAAGGCATTCGTTCCGGAAACCTTCTTCGTTCTTTCGGCGAAGTTCAAAGCGAAATCCGGCGAGCTCTCGACGACGTGCACGGAAGAGCCGAAAACCAAGGAGGAGGCGGACCGCGTCGTCACGCTCGGCCGCTCGGCGTCATGGAAGGTCGCCGATGTGAGCGAAAAAGAGGAAGATCGGAACCCGAGGCCGCCCTTTACGACCTCGACCTTGCAGCAATCGGCTTCGACCCGGCTCGGGTTCGCACCTTCTCGGACCATGCGCGCGGCGCAGAAACTGTATGAGGCCGGCCATATTACCTACATGCGCACCGACTCGGTGAATCTGGCGAAAGAAGCAATCGTCAAGATGGCCGCGACGATCAAAAGCCAGTTCGGCGATGAGTACGTCCAGGTTCGCGTGTACAAAACGAAGAGCAAGAATGCTCAGGAGGCGCACGAGGCCATCCGACCGACCGATCCGAACAAAGACCACGCGGGCGGCACGCCAGACGAGACCGCGCTGTATGAGCTCATCCGGACGCGCGCACTCGCGTCGCAGATGGCTGCTGCACGGGTCATGCGGACCGGCGTTTCCGCGGATGCGGATGCCGAGATCCCGCGCTTTTCCGCTACCGGCTCGCGCGTGCTCTTCCCCGGATGGCTCGCGCTTGATACTCGCGCTCGCGGCGAGGATGTCGAACTGCCCACGTTGGCCGTGGGCGATCCTTTGTCCCTTCTCTCGATCGGCGCCGAAGAAAAGCAGACCGAACCGCCCAATCGCTATACGGAAGCCGGTCTCATCAAAGAGCTCGAAAAACGAGGCATCGGGCGCCCGTCAACGTACGCGAGCATCATGAAAACCATCGCGGACCGCGGCTATGTCGAAAAACTGGGGCGCACGCTCAAACCGACGGCGACCGGCATGGTGGTATCGGGCTGGCTTGAAGAGAACTTCCCGGAATACGTGAGCGACACGTTCACGGCGGAGATGGAAGACGAGCTCGACGAGATCGCCCGCGGCGAGCGCGGCTACACAGAAACGCTTTCCGCGTTCTATGTGCCCTTCGAGAAGGCGGTGCGTGCCAAGGACAAGCTCCCGAAGGCCACCTCGCTCGGCGACGTCGACCCCAAGAAATTCCCCTGCCCCATCTGCGGCGGACCCATGGAGCTCAAGCTCGGTCGCGGTGGCGTATTCATGAGCTGCAAGCGATACCCTGATTGTCTTGGCGCGAGAACCGAGGAGGGAGTCGAACTGAAAAGCGAGGAGCCGCTTGGCCACGACCCGAAAACCGGCGCGCCGGTGTATGTGAAGACGGGACGTTTCGGTCCGTACGTGGAGATGGCTCTGCCCGAAGGCACCGAAGTGCCGGCCACGGGCAAGAAGCGAGGGAAAGGACGGCCGAAGAAAGCGGCGAAGCGCGCAAGTGTTCCTCCGGGAACCGACCTATCGAAGATCACGATCGCGGATGCGCTCAAATACCTGGCGCTTCCCCGGGAGCTCGGCAATCATCCCTCGACCGGCAAGCCCGTCTTCGCGTCGACGGGCCGTTTCGGGCCGTACGTCGGACACGACGGCGAATTCCGCTCGCTCAAGCCCGCCGTCGCTGATCCCTACACCGTCACCCTCGACCAAGCCCTCGCGCTCCTTGCCGAACCGAAGAAACCGCCGCGCGGCGTCGAGATAGTGCGCGAGATCGGCGCGCACCCGCGGACCGGCAAACAGCTCATTCTCTACAAGTCAAAGCAGGGATATTTCTTGAAAAAGGGGTTGCGGCGCATCTATCTGCCGGAGTCCCTGGACCCGAAGAAATTCACACCGGACGAGGCTGCCGATTATCTGAAATAAAAAATGACCGGCGCTCCCTGGGAGCGCCGGTATAGGCGTCGTGGTCATGCCGCTTCAGCGAACTGCTCGAGCTGTTCCTTTTGCCTGCGGTATCGATGGTGCCACCGCTTTGCTTTGGCTTTGTGCCGCCACCATCGCTCCGGGTCGGCGGCTACATCGATCTTCCTGAATTCGCTCACGTGCCACGATCCTATCGCCCTCATGCACGTGAGGCGCTTCTCTTGCGCGCGTTGGCGCAATTTTCGTACCCATTCCCACTGCGGCAGTTCCCCAAGCATCTCGACTATCGCCGTGGCCAAAAGGTATTTGGAAAAGAACATTCGCGACTCCCCCAGTCCGATATGGACCTCGCAACTGTACGCGCCCTAACCGTAAGAATTAATGAAGAACGGCAAGGCACGCAGTGACCGCGCGCGCGTACTCCGGATAGATGGGAGCGCGGATACTGCGAACGTGCGACTTCAGGGCAAAATAACAAGGGCTGTGCTAGAGTATGCGTCTATGACGACCGTCAAGGAGATCACCTCTCTTATGACGGGAGCGACGACCGAGGACATCGCTCTCGTCGAGAAAGCGTACGAATTCTCTAAGAAGGCCCACGAGGGCCAGAAGCGATTTTCCGGCGAACCCTACTTCATTCATCCGGCCGCGACGGCCAAGATACTCGCAGAATACGGCATGGACGCGACGACCATCGCGGCCGGTCTTCTTCATGATGCCGTCGAGGATGGGCGCATCTCCCGCGAGGAAATGGAGAAGGAATTCGGTAAGGAGATCCTCTTCATCGTCGATGGGGTCACGAAACTCGGTACCCACAAGTACCGCGGCGCCGAGCGGCATGCCGAAAGCTTGCGGCGGCTCCTCGTCGCGACCGCGAGCGATATCCGCGTTCTCATCGTCAAGCTCGCGGACCGCAAGCACAACATGGAGACCCTTGACCATGTTCCGGAGCATAAGCGGCGCCGCATAGCGCTCGAGACCTTGGAGATCTATGCGCCGATCGCCGACCGTCTCGGCATCGGAAAGATGCGCAGCACCCTCGAGGACCTCGCCTTCCCCTATGTCGATCCCGACGCGGCCATGCACACCGCGGAAGTGCGCAAGCTAAAAACGCAGGAAAGCGAAGAAGGTCTCGCTAAGGTACAAAAGGAGTTGAAAAAGGAGCTTGCGAAAAAAGGACTTACTACGTTCCGCACGGATATCCGCATGAAAGGCCTCTGGAGCCTGCATCAGAAGCTGCGCCGGAAAGACGACGATATCAACGTCATCCACGACATCGCGGCCCTCCGCATCGTCGTCCCGACCATCGAGGACTGCTATGTGACGCTCGGTACCGTCCACGCCCTCTACAAGCCGCTCCCGGGCGAGTTCAAGGATTACATCGCATTCCCGAAGCCGAATGGCTACCAGTCCCTCCATACGACCGTCGTGACGCCTGAAGCAGGCATCGTCGAGATCCAGATACGCACCGAGGAGATGCATCGCGCGGCGCAATTCGGCATCGCCTCCCATATGTCATACAAGCAGCTTGGGAAAGATGTCACGAAACTGGATAAAGCGGCGCAGAAAAGCCGTTTCTCCTCGCTATCGTTCTCCTGGGTCCGTTCGCTCATTCCGTCGCTCATGAAAATGAAAAAGACGGAACATACGCGCGGCGAGGCAAGCGCCGAGCCGCCGCCCTGGCTCGCCGAACTTGCAGACGCACATGCGGACATTGCGGGTTCTGAGGAATTCGTCACCGGCCTCAAAGAGGACTTCTTCTCCCATCGCGTATTCGTCTTCACGCCGAAAGGCGATGTCATCGACTTGCCGGCCGAATCGACGCCGATCGATTTCGCGTACGCGATACACAGCGACCTTGGCGATCACGCCCTGGGCGCCAAAGTGAACGGCAAGCTCGTATCGTTCGACACGAAACTCGGAAACGGCGAGGTGGTTGAGATACTCCGGCGCGACTCAGCGCATCCTTCTCCTAAATGGCTCGATATGGCGAAGACCTCGCTCGCGAAACGGCACATCCGCATCGCGCTCGGCCTCACGGAACCGCCAAAGCAGCGTCGACGCCGCCGCTTGCATCGGCACCACGAGCGCAGCAAAGGCGTCTAGCGTTCTGTTTAGACGGAGAACCCGCTCACGGAGTAAAGCTCGTCGTCCTCCCCTTCTGGAGCTGGCGGCGCGATGGGGTCGGATTCAAGCTGCGTCGTGTTCGGGAACACCGGCATCGCCTCGGGAGCCGCCGCTTCCGCGAGCTTCTTCTCGCTCTCGAGCATCGAAACGATCTCGGTCAGATCGTCCGGCGAAAAGAAATCGATGAGAAGCCGTCCGCCTTCTGCGTTCGTCTCGATGATGACGCGCGTGCCGAGCTTCTCGGTAAGCGACTTCTCAAGCTCCACCATCTCTGCGCTCTTCCGGTGATAGCTGCGCACCTTTTCCTGCGCGATCGAGCGGGCGATACGCTCCGCCGCGCGCACCGGAAGCTTCTTCATGACGATCTCCCTGAAAAGGGTTTCCTGCTCTTGCGGCCGGCTGTTGAGCGCAAGCAGCGGCCGAGCATGGCCCTCGTTGATGTCGCGCGTGATGATCGCCTGCTGCATGGCTTCCGGCAATGAGAGAAGCCTGAGCGAGTTCGACACCCATTCACGGCTCCGGCCGACTTTGGCCGCCGTTGCCGCATGCGACAGACCGAACTCGTCGATGAGCTTCTGGAGCGCCTTCGCCCGGTCGATGGCGTTCAGATCCTCGCGCTGGAGGTTCTCGATTATGGCAAGCTCGAGCTTCGTGAGATTGGTGTCGCCTTGCCGGATGACGACCGGGACCTGCGTGAGGCCGGCCAGCTTCGACGCGCGAAGCCGCCGCTCGCCGGCGATGAGCTCGTACTGCGTCTCGAGCCCGCCTTCTGGCTTCTCGACATCGGAACGGCTGACGACGAGCGGCATGAGAACGCCGTACTGACGGATGCTCTCCGCGAGCGAGGCAAGCCCCGCTTCACTGAATTCCTTTCGCGGCTGATAGGGGTTCGGGACGATGCGGTCGACATCGATCCAGAAGACCGAGTCATACTTGGTCGGAATATACCGCGCCTCTTCGTTCATGAGGACATTTTATCATACTGAAAATACGCCACGAAAATGCTAGTGTGTACCAGAAGCCGGGATGGCGGAATTGGTAGACGCACGGGATTCAAAACCCCGCGGAGCAATCCATGAGAGTTCGATTCTCTCTCCCGGCACAGCAATGAGCGTAGCGGGTGCTGGCCGGGAGAGAGAATCGAAGGCCGGAGGCGTGACGGCGCCGAGGC
Source organism: Minisyncoccota bacterium (assembly GCA_035718415.1). Classification (GTDB taxonomy): domain Bacteria; phylum Patescibacteriota; class Minisyncoccia; order Phycocordibacterales; family Phycocordibacteraceae; genus C7867-001. The sequence goes on from DASTHB010000023.1 coordinate 6,001, forward strand.
GGGGTCGCGCAAAAATCCAGCAGGATTTTATGCGTGACCGATTCTCTCTCCCGGCATAACCGATTCTCTCCCAAAAATACTGATGGCCTGCTCTCTAGCAGGCCATCTCCTCTTTATAGCTGTGTTAGTTCTTCTCCGAACAATGCCGACTGGATGCGCGGCCCT
>DASTHB010000024.1:0-4112 GCA_035718415.1 Minisyncoccota bacterium
CTCCGTCTGCTCCATGTGCGACGTATTCGGCGAGATACCGATCGTGTCGACCGCAAGCGATACTTCCTCACCGAGCGCAGCAACCGCGTCTTCGAGAAACGCGCGGAAGCTCTTCTCGTCGAGACGCTCGATGGATGCGCAGTACGCTGCGATGCCTTGCCCTTCGAGCTCTTTGCCGAGCTCGTCGGCGGCCTGCTTGTTGCGGCCGAACGTGTACGAGATCTTTTTCACGCCGTTCGCGGCAAGCGCGCGGACGATCTCTCGTCCGATCCCGCCGGAAGCGCCGAGCACGACAGCGTGCTCCCCCAATTTCGAAATGTACTTAGTCGTATCCATAGGTTTTTGCTCCTGTTGGAACCTGGTTAGATTTTACAATAATAAATTACAAATGCAAGCAATACTTTAACGTTTATTTAACTATTATAACAGACGCGTCAAGAGGCGATGAACCTGGTGATATCCGCAAGCAAATTCCCCGCGCGCAAGTCGGCCTCGAGCTGTCCCGGAAGAATTCGTATATCGGTATCCGCGCCTATCCACTGCATGTCGCTGATCTCATGCCCATGCGTGCGGTCGCGTTTATCTGCATCAAGGAAATCGCTCCCATTCAAAACCTCGAAGAAAAACTCGAAGGGTTGTTTCGTATTACCGTCCATGAACGTGTTCACATAAAGAAGCCTTCCGATTTCCGGCTCTACTCCCAACTCTTCGATGATTTCGCGGCGCATGCACTCGTGAGCATTCTCCCCCCACTCAAGATGGCCGCCCGGCAACGCATAAAAACTCGTGTCATGCGGGTGGCTCACGACAAGAAGTTTCTCGTCATGAATAATGATGGCTCGGCAGCGGATGACGAATTTATTTTCAGACATACTTTGGGCGACTATCGGGAATCGAACCCGAATTGAGAGCTCCACAAGCTCCAGTGTTAACCGTTACACCATAGTCGCCATGCGGCGCACCGATTTTTTATAGCACGAAATGCGATTTCGTGCCCTAATATTTCGGATTTTCCTCCTTTACGCCGGCCAGGTGGTTCGCAAGCCGCGCATACGCGAAAAGAAGCGAGGAAAGACGGTTCAAGTAGGCCATCGTCTCCTCCGGCAAGTCGCGGAGCCCCTGCTCTTTTACCGCGATGACCCGGCGTTCCGCGCGCCGGGCGAGCGTGCGGCAGACGTCGAGAAGAGCGGAGAGCTCGGTCCCGCCGGCGATGCAGAAGCCCTGCAATCTCGGTATCTCCATTTCTATTTCATTCACGGAGCGGCTTGTCCGTTCGACGATACCGTCCGCAAGCGTCTTCTCTGCCCCGCCGGCCTGCGCCTGCACGATGAATAGGTTCTCTTGCATGTCGCGAAGCGCGTTTTGTATGCGCTCGGCTCCGCTCGCGCGGACTTTCGTGAATCCGAGGAACGCATTCAATTCATCAAGAGCGCCGAGCGCCTCGGGCAGTTCCGAAGATTTCGAGATACGCTTCTGATCGCAACCGAATGCGGTCGTCGTCCCTTGGTCCCCTTTGCCGGTGAAAAGCGCCATGCCCCGAGTATAACCCCGGGGCATGGTGGAGGCGCTTCTCTGTGTGGTTATTTTATCGACGCACGGGTGCCAGCGCCGAAAAACCCGGCCGCCGGCGTAATGCCTTTGGACTTCTGATACTTCACGAGGGCCCGCATGGTCGAGGGCCCGAAGTACGTGCTCTCGCGGCCTGGCGAACCCGGTCCCGAAGCCGCGATCACGAAGCCCATCGCGTTGAGGAACTTCTGGAGCTCGCGCACGTCAGCACCGCTCGAACCGAGCTTCAGGTTGCGCGTGAAGCGGAAGGAAGTCGCCGAGACCGTATCGGTCGCAGTCACGGCCGGAGCGGCGGCTTGCGCGAGAGTGATCTGGGTGACGCCGGCCTTCGGTGCGATGGTGAGCGTCGCGGACGGCGCGGCATCAGCGCCCGTGAGACGGATCGGGAAGATGGCGTAGTAGTAGGTTCTGCCGTTCACGAGATTAGTGTCGACGAAGGACTGGCCGGTTCCTTCGTACGCTATCGTGCCGTCGGTAGCTGAAGAGGGCGTCGCCACGTCGCTTCGCACGAGGCGCGCTCGGACGAAGTCGTTCTCCGATGGATTCTTCCACGAGAAGAAGACCTGGCGGTCGACCGCTTGCCCCGTGAACGCGCCGATAGCGGCGGCGGTGTCGGAACCTGTGTGCGATACGGTCTCCTTGGCGGAGCCGAGCATGCCAAGGAGCGCGCCGAGAGCATTCGCCGCGCCGGCTCTCGTCGTGAATGAGCGCACGGACGAGGTCGAGGTATTCCCTGCCGCGTCCTTCGAGACAACGCGGTAGTAGTAGGTCGTGCCGGACGTGAGAGGTGAGAGCGTGAGGCTGTGGTTCGTGAGAAGAAGCGAATCGGACACGGATGACGTGAGGGAGCTCTTCCGCTTTCCGTAATTCACGCGCGAGGTCGCGGGCTCGTTGGTCGTCCAGCTGATGATGCTCGAGGTCGTCGACGGCGTCGCCATGATCGCGGAGAGCGTTGGCGGAGTCACATCGGTTGATGGCGTCGAGAACGAGACGACGTTCGATATCGCGGAGACGTTCCCGGCCGCGTCGGTCGCCGTCATGGCCACGTAGTAGGTGGTCGCCGAGGCGAGCGCGACCAAGGTATACGACTGCGACGTGCCTGCCGCAAGCGGCGGCGGTTCGCCCGTCACCGTGGTCGCGGACGAGAAGTTCGCCGCGGTGATGGGAGCCGTGCTATAGCGGATGTCATATGAGGCAGCGGTGCCGGTCGAGCCGTTGTCGCCCGGTGCGACCCATGAGAGGACGGCCGAGGTCGGCGTGTAGCCGGAGGAAGCGAGGGTGGTGATCGCCGCGGGCGGGGTCGTGTCGGCCAAGGCCTGCGTCGCGAAGGTCAGGTCGATCGAGGCGGCGCTGTTGCCTGCTGCGTCCTTCGAACGGACTTGGTAGTGGTACGTCGTGCCGGCGGAGAGGTTCGAGAGCAGGACGCTGTGCGAGGTCGAGAGCGTCGTGCCGACCGCCGTCGTCGTGTCGTACGTCGTCGTGACGCCATAGGCGACCTGGTCGTCGGCGGGTTCGTTCGTGGTCCAGGTGATGGTCGCGCTTGAGCTCGTAAGGTTCGTCGCCGTGATGTTCGAGAGGACCGGCGGGGTCGTGTCGGCTAACGCTTGGGTAGTCGCGGTCGCGGCTATCGACTGCGGCGACCGGTTCCCTGCCGCGTCGAGCGCGACGACCGTGTACGAGTACGTCGTGCCGGCCGAAAGACCGGTGTCCGCGTATGACGTCGTGCTCGCCGTGGCGATCTGTACTCCACCGCGGAAGAGCAAGTATCCGACGACGCCGACGTTATCGGTCGAGGCGGTCCACGAGAGGTTTATCTGCGAGGTCGAGACCGCCGTGGCGGTGAGGCCGGTCGGTACAGACGGAGCCGTCGTGTCGCCTGCCGGCGGTGGCGGGGTCGTGCCTCCCGTCTGCGACCATCCTGCGTTTAGCGCGATGGCCGGCGACGCGGACTGCAAGAGCGAGCCGTGATAATCGAATCCGCCGCTCGTGAAGGTGCCGAACTGGCTCACATCGGAGAAAAGCGGGTTAGCCAATACCGATCCCGTTTCCGTTTCAGCGGTCTTCCACTGCGTCCACGACTTCGGCGTGGTGCCGATGACGAACGGGTTCGCCCATGTGCTGTAGTAATCGTTGTTGCTGAACGTGATGCCCGGCTGGGTTCCTGCCGACTGGGAGAATATGAGCGGCGTCTGAACGCCGTTCGCATTGTAGTCGCCGTTGCCGTTGCCGTTGCCGTACATGATGTTGTTCGAGATCACGGATCCGACGTTCTGCGTGCCGTTGTCCTGAAGCAGTATGCCGGCCTCGTATGTCGTATAGGCGTACGGGTCCATGATGATGGTGTTGTTCTTGATGGTCGCGTACTTAAGGCCATGGGTGGGGATGGCCGTCCCTCCGTCGACAAGGTCATAGATGCCGACGCGGCATCCGGCGATCAAGTTATTGGTTACGGTGGTATGGTCGTTATGCGATTTGCCATCGGATGATGATCCCGCCTCATCGGAGATGCTCAAGCACGTGCGGTATTTCTCCACTACATCGCT
>DASTHB010000025.1:0-2035 GCA_035718415.1 Minisyncoccota bacterium
AGCGCCCGGGAAGAAATGACGGGTGAGATCGAAGTAACGGGAACCCCAGGCGACGCGCGTATCGCCCACGACTATCTCGAAGCAGGTGTCGTTCCAGGCGTTGCCGCGGCTCATGAGGTGCCGGGCGAGCTCGTACGGCGTATCCGTCAGCTCGAGGTACTCAAGCAGGTCCTCGAACCGTTTGCGGCTCGCATCCGATAAGTGCTCGGTCGGCGAAGGCAGGTCGTCAGCGCAGGCGCGTTCGATGACAAGCTCCGCCGCTTCGAACGCGTCGCGCTTCGCGCAGGTGATGCAATCTTCGGGAAGCGCGGCCGCGCGCTTCTTGAAGAAGTTGGCGAGCTCTCGCGCATAGCGCGCACGCGTCTCCTTGTCGCCCATCGAATTGATCCGCACGACGGGCTCCTCGTGGTAGAGGTCGCGCACGAGCGCGATGACGGCTCGGATGAGCACGGCGTCCGCGAGCGCGCGGTCAGGCCCGAGCGCGTGGAACTGAACGAACGCTTTCTTCTGCGCGGGGCGTCCCGGCGCGATGTTGGTGTGCCACGCGAAGAGGGGAGTTCGCGCGGACGGCATGCGTTCGAGCGATTGGCACTGGCGCAGGAATCCGGCGACGAGCTCGGCGACCGGATCAAGGCCGAGATTGGCAAGCGCATCGGCCGGCTGGGCTTTCTTAGCGGAGCCGCGCGTCTTCGCGGTCAGCGCCGACAGCGGAGTGAATCCGTAATACTGTCCGACCGCGTGCGCCTTATGGAGGATCTCTTCGGCCGGGATTATGTCGCGCATCATAGTGCCAGAGCGGTAGTGGAAGCGGGCAAGCGATACGAAACGGCGCCCGGGAAGAGCCCTGCCTCGTTGACGGGGAGCAATCGCAGATCGACGCGGCCGATGATGTCAGTGGCGGGCAGCGGGCCCCAGATGCGGCTATCGGAAGAATTCGGACGATTGTCGCCCATGACGAAATATTCTCCGGGATTGAGATGCACGTCCTTGGTGTAAGTCGCGTCTTCGTTCACGATGTACGGCTCGGAGAGGGTGAGCCGCTCGCCCGACGGTTTGATTATCGTAACGACCCCGTGATTGATGGATACGGTCTCGTCAGGAAGACCGATGATGCGCTTTATATAGAAGATGGAGGGATTGTTCGGGTAGCGGAAGACGATGACATCACCTCGTGCGGGCGCATGGAAGCGATACACGAGCTCGTCGACGATGAGATAGTCGAGATTCTCGAACGTGGGGTGCATGGACTCGCCATCGACGACGAACGGGGAAATGACGAAGAGCCGGATGGGGATGACCACCACGATTATCAGGAAGGCGAGCGTGAAAAGATCCTTCAGCAAACCCTTCCAAGCATCAGGCATGCGCGCATTGTACGCGTGGGCCCGTGTACTGCGCAAGCCCCGCGCATGATTTTCAGCGAGACAGCGGCTGTCCCCGCGACCGTGGTAGGATTTTCGGCATGGCACTCATCATCGTCGGGCTCGGAAATCCAGGGAAAGAGTACGAGAAGACCCGGCACAACGCGGGGCGGAGCGCCGTCGAGCTCGTTCGGAAGCAGGGCGACATGGGGGAATTCGTTTTCAATAGGACGGCGAACGCGCTCGTGGCCAAAGGCGACGTGGGCGGGGAGAACGCGACGCTCGTTCTGCCGGAGACGATGATGAATCTATCGGGCAAGGCCGTTGCCGCGTTCGTGAAGACCCCCTCGGCTGCGAAGAAGCTTCTTGTCGTTCACGATGACCTCGATCTGCCGCTCGGGACTATCAAGATGGTATTCGCGCGAGGGAGCGGGGGACACAAAGGCGTCGAGAGCATCATGCGCGCCGTGAAGACCGGGGAATTCGCGCGCATCCGGATCGGCATCAGCGCGCCGGGGAAGAAGAATCAGGCGAAGAAAGTATCGGGTGAGGAGAAGGTCGTGAAATTCGTCATCGGCAAATGGAAGCCCGGCGAAGAGGCCGTCATGAAAAAGGCGCTCAAGAAGGCGGCCGAGGCCGCGCGCATCTTCGCGGAGAAGGGAATCGAGGCTGCG
>DASTHB010000026.1:0-3975 GCA_035718415.1 Minisyncoccota bacterium
GATGAAGTAGAGCTTCGCACGGCGGACCTTGGAACGCTTCACGATCTCGATCGAGTCGATAGCCGGAGAATAGAGCGGGAAGGTCTTCTCGACGCCGACGCCCGAGAGCACGGCGCGGACGGTGAACGTGCCGCCGGCCTCCGTACCGTGCTTTACGGAAAGAACGAGGCCTTCGAACACCTGCTTGCGGGCGTTCTTGATGGTTTTCTCCTTCTTGTCCGTACCCTTGCCCTTCTTCATCTCGATGATGTTCTGGGTGACGCGTACGGTATCGCCCGCGCGAAGCCCGAGCTTCGCGCGTCCCTCGACGTTGACCGGCGTGATGACCTTCTTCATAGACCAGGGCACTTTATCATTGCGGCGTATAAAAAGCAAAAATCAGGCCGTAAGACGGCGCTCTGCTTCGCGGAAATCGTTGGGGAGCGGCGCTTCGAAGGTCCGACGCTTGCCGTCCGGCAGCGTGACGGCGAGCGACAGCGCATGAAGCGCCGTGCGCGAGAAGCCGAGCAGCGGCGGGCGGCCCCTCGCGTAGAGCGGGTCGCAGATGACCGGGTGATTGAGATGCTTCAGGTGCACGCGGATCTGGTGCGTTCGTCCGGTCTTCGGCTTCACTTCGAGATACGAGGCCGGCTCGCCCGAATCGCGGTCCTTGCCCCGGCGCAGGACGGCCCACTCCGTTACGGCCGCGCGCAGCTTCTTGCCTTCCCCTTCCCGCGCGACGCCCCAGCGCGGCGGCGTCGAGCGAATGCGGACGATCTCCGCCTCGATGGTGCCGCGCTCGGCCTTCGGTGCGCCATAGACGAACGCGCGGTACGTTTTCTCGGTCGAGCGTTCCTGGAACTGGCTTTTCAGGAATGCGTGGGCCTCGTTCGTCTTCGCGATCATGAGCACGCCCGACGTGTCGCGGTCGAGCCGGTGCACGATACCGGGACGAAGGACCGTTTCGCCTTGTGGCGACGTCCATGGCTCGCCGACGGCCTCGAGCGCCGGATAGTGCGCGAGCACCCAGTCCGCGACGGACGGCTCCTCGGTCCGACCGTCCGAATGGACGATAAGCCCGACGGGCTTATCGATGACAAGAACATCGCTGTCCTCGTAGAGAATTGAGGGCTCCATCCATCCACCCTACTACCAAGCGCGTTGAGCGACAAACAAAAGTCTCTACTTGTTTGTCCGAAGCGAACGTAGGGAGGAAGCCGCTTCTGCGGCTTATCACTTCCCGTGCCGCCGCTCACGCACGGCGTATTCGGACAGGACGGAATCGAACAGCGCTTCGGAAAAATCCGGCCAATACGGATCGACGAAGAAAAACTCGCTGTAGGTCGATTGCCAGGGAAGGAAGTTGGAGACGCGCTGTTCGCCGCCGGTGCGGATGATGATGTCCGGGTCCGGCATGCCGGCAGTCCAGAGATGCGACGCTATCGTCTGTTCCGTTATCGCTCCTTCCTTCGCCGCGGCCGCTGCCGCGGCCGCGATCTCTGCGCGTCCGCCGTAGGATAGGCAGCACCAGAGCGTGAGGCGCGTATTGTCCTCGGTCGCCTTCTCGAGCCGATCCATCGCCGACTTCAGTTCCGGAGAGAACCGTTCGCGTTCTCCGACGAATCGGATACGCACGCCCTCCTTTGCGAGCTCCTCCATCTCGGATGCTATCGCCGATCGGAAGAGTTCCATCAGGTACGAGACCTCTTCGGCGGGACGGTTCCAGTTCTCGGTCGAGAACCCGTACACGATGAGGTGGCGGACGCCGCGATCGGCGATGAACCGGACCGCCTCCTTCAATTTGCGCATGCCGGCGGTATGCCCGGCCAGAGATGGCAGGCCGCGCTTTTTTGCCCAGCGCCGGTTGCCGTCGAGGATGATGCCGACGCATGCGGGCGCAAGCGCCGGCGTGCGCGAAGCTGTCTTCGGCGCGAACAAGTGGACGAGCGGCAGGTCCATGAGCTTGGTCATACGTATATAAACCGGTATACCACTATTTGGTTTCAGATGCAGAGCGAACGATGAACGGATATGATAGTGTCGGATGCACGGGCACGTGGCGGAACTGGTATACGCGTACGTCTCAGAAGCGTATGGGGCAACCCTTGAGAGTTCAAATCTCTCCGTGCCCACCACAGCGGTAGCTGTGGAGAGATTGCATGCCGGAGCGATGCTTGGCCAGATCTCTCCGTGCGCACCGGGAGTTACTGTTACTGAAGGGCGCTTAGCTCAGCTGGTAGAGCAACCCGTTTACACCGGGTAGGTCAGAGGTTCGAGTCCTCTAGCGCCCACACTATTCACAGTGCCTCCAGCTGGAATCGAACCAACATCAACGGCTTAGAAGTCCGCTGCACTATCCATTGTGCTATGGAGGCGATGTCCTGATATGGACGCGTACGACGCCTTCCTTACCCTATCACTTTGCGGTCTATTGCGAAGGGTCGGCGTATTTGTACGTCCCCGACGTGTATTTCGACGCTTCCCCCGCGCGGTCCGCGAAGATAGTCCGTATCTTCGTGAGCGATGAATCATCGATGGCGACCGGCGTGCTCGGGGCGCGCCCGCCGAGCGTGCCGCCGCGAGCCACGGTATCGAAGGCCCACACATGGAAGACGATGATGCCGAGGAGCGCAATGGCGGAAAGGCGGATGAGCACGTACCAGTCGCTGACGGGATCGGCGGCGCCGGTCCGCACGCGTCTCATGATCGAACCGAACGAAGGGTGCGGTAGATGCTTCATGGTGTGGTGGAGGTTGATGTTGCCGTTTCTGCTCGCGAGCCGACGACGATGTCCATATTGGCATCCCATACCCCTTTATCGCTCTGGGAGAGCGAAAGCTTTACCACGGAGATGGCGTACGGCCCGTACTCGATCGCGCCGATGGTCCGCACGACGCTGTCGAACGGGCCGCGTATAAGCAGGGACAAGGAGAGCGTCGGGCGCGCCGTCGTTCCTCCTGTTGATACGGAGCGTACCTGGACTACGGACCCGAGCGAGCGGCCGAGGGCCTGGAGGCCGTCTATGAACGACACGATGCCGCTTTGCGGAACGAAGTAATTCTGAAGCGCGGATTCTTCGGACGCAAGCTCGGCAAGCATCGCCCGCGCCGAAGACAACCGGTTGACCGTCTCCGTGTGCGCATCGATCTGCGACTGAAGCGCGGAAACAGCGTCGCTTTTCATCGACACCACGCCATAGGCGCCGCCATACGCGATGAGCGCGGTAAGGCACGCGACGCCGGCGATGGTGAGCTGTGCGGAAGGTCTCATGGCGCGAGGGTTACGGTTATCGAAAAGCCGATGTTGGAATCTTGGGCGTACGCAGATACCGGCAGGGACGCCGTTTTCGAGAACGCCGCATTCTGCACGGCCAGCTGGTAGTTGCGGAGCGTATCGCGAGCAGACGCGACGCCTGAGATGACGAGCGTGCCGGGCTTCGTGCCGTTTGCCGGCGTGTATGCGAAATTGTTCAGCACGATGCCCGGCCGCGGAATGGCGAGCATTTGGCGGATGAGCGCGCTCGCCGATCTGCTCGTTGTGAGCGCATCGAGCGCGGCGGCTTCGCCGTTCAAAAGGGCGATGCGCGAAGAAAGAGAATCCGCTTCGGAGGTCACCGAGGAGCCGATGGAGTCGAGATACGCCTGCTTCGCCTGCGCGTTCGTCACGAGCAGGATGTAGGTCGGCACGAGAAGCATCACGCCGATCGCCGCAAGCGCCGCGACGAACCAGAGCGCTACCGCGAGGAAGCGCAGGAAATAGTAGCGAGCCACTTTGGCCTGGCGGTCCGCGGGAAGAAGGTCGGTGAGTTCGTTATGCATAGGAAGGTATGCGGTCGCGCAGCGCTAATCCGACTGACGTCGCGAATGCGAGCGATTCGCGATAGTCGAGCGTCGGTATCCAGGTATCGCGGGAGGCGAGATTCGTAAGGACGTCCCCCGCCGCCACCGGGACCTTGAGCGCACCTTCGAGATATTCGGGGAAACCGCGCAGCGAGGC
>DASTHB010000027.1:0-3577 GCA_035718415.1 Minisyncoccota bacterium
TCGACGTTCCGCTTGGGAAGCTCGTCTGCATTACGGGCGTGTCGGGAAGCGGCAAGTCGACGTTCCTCTATGACATACTCCATCGCAACATCGAGAAGCGGTTCGCAAAACGCGAATCGGCGCTCGAGTACGTCTCGAGCATGACCGGAACGGAGTACCTCGGCCGCGCGATACTCATCGATCAATCTCCGATCGGCCGGACGCCGCGCAGTAATCCCGCCACCTACACCGGCGCGTTCACACATATCCGCGATCTCTTCGCAGCGACGCCGGAGGCTCGCGCGCGCGGGTGGAAGAGCGGCCGTTTCTCGTTCAACGTTCCGGGCGGCCGCTGCGAGGCGTGCCAAGGCAATGGCGTCATCGCGGTGGAGATGCACTTCCTGCCGACCGTCTACGTCACGTGCGACATCTGTAATGGCACGCGGTTCATGAAAGAGACGCTCGAGGTGACGTACCGCGGCAAGAATATCCATGAGGTGCTCCAGATGACCATCGAAGAGGCCGAGGACTTCTTCGGCGATATCCCGGCGATCAAAGACCGGCTCGGAAGCCTTAACGCCACCGGTCTCCAGTACCTCACGCTCGGTCAGAGCGCGACGACGCTCTCGGGGGGCGAGGCCCAGCGCGTGAAGATAGCGAGCGAACTGTACCGTTCGATGACGATGAAGACCATCTACCTTCTCGACGAGCCGACGGTGGGCCTCCACTACGAGGACGTGAAGAAGCTCATCGAGATACTCCAGGAGCTCGTGATGCGCGGCAATACGGTCGTCGTCATCGAGCACAATCTCGACGTCATCAAGAGCGCGGACCATTTGATAGATTTCGGCCCCGAAGGCGGCACGGGCGGCGGCAAGGTCATCGCCAAAGGCACGCCGGAAGAAGTCGCCGATACGAAGGGCTCCTATACGGGCGAATATCTCTCGAGCCTCCTGAAGCGACAGGCCAAAAAGCGCTAGTCACACATTTTTGACAGGATGCCTGCCGTCCGTTTAGGGTGGAGGCAGAAGCTCCCAGACAACCAAAGGAGAAGGCCATGCCTAGCATGCCGATCACGTTCACGAGCATCCGTCATGGCGAATCGGAGAGCAATGTAGCAAAGGATCGGGCCGAGCGGGGAAAGCCGTTGCCCAATGAAGAAAAGCTCATGCAGACCCATACGTCGGAACGGCGACTGACGACCAAGGGTCGCGAACAGGCGAAAGCCGCAGGCGTGTGGCTTCGTCACTGGATGGCGGTGGAACACCTTCACGAGAGCTCGTTCCGGTATTACGTCTCACCGTATATCCGCACGATCGAAACCGCGGGAGTCCTCGGGGTCGGCGGCAAGAATTGGCGGCAGGACAACCGGCTCATGGAACGAAATTGGGGATCGATGGACCTGCTCACGTACGACGAGCGCGCCCGGAGATTCGGCGAAGTGCTCCGCAACCGGAAGATGCACGCATGGTTCTGGCGTCCGAGCGACGGGGAGACCTTCCAGGACGTTTTCAATCGCCGCTACTCGATGTTCGTGACGTACCGCAGGGAATGCGAGAAGATCCACTGTATCCAGGTCTCTCACGGCGAGACCATGCTCGTGGACCGCTACATCCTCGAGTACTGGACCCCGATCAAGCTGCGGGAGTACATGGTGCGGCACGATGACACCGTCCACATCGAGAACTGTCGTATCATCCAGTACACCCGAGTGGGAGATGACGGTCGCCTGAGGGACAAGATACAGCGGGTCCGTTTCGTGAATCCGATGGACCCGAATGATCCGCAGACCAACCTGGACTGGCAGCCGATCGTGCGGCCTCTGTATTCTCCTGAAGACTTGCTCGCGATGGCCGCGATGTTCCCGCGTTTCATCGACGACGACATGCTCGAATCTGCCTAGGATCAGCTGAAAACTGAAAGCCCCGAATGTTCGGGGCTTCTTTCTGCCTTCTCTCGAAGGCGGTGAAATTAGATATCGAATGGCGTGTACATGTCGTCGTTGGATAACTGACGCTCCTCCTCACGTTCTTTCTGGGCTTCTGCGAGCCCGTCGCGGGCGCTGCGAGCGTATTCCTGCCCCTCGGGTGAAGAAAGCCACTCGATGGTCAGGCCTGCGAGCTCGCGTGCCTGTTCGGCCGTGAGAGACATAGTCCGTTCCTTTCAGTTTGACGCTATCAGTGCGCGTCTGTAGGGTTTATACCATATATGGAGCGAAAGGACTTGTCGAAATTCGACTTGCCGGACACACCGGGCGTCTACCTCTTCAAGGAGGGCAGGAAGGTCGTCTATGTCGGCAAGGCAACCTCGCTTCGCGACCGCGTGCGGTCCTATTTCGATAACGACCTGATCGCGACGCGGGGGCCGCGCGTCGTCGACATGGTCACGAGGGCCGACCGCGTCTCTTACGAGACGACGCCGACGGTCCTCGAAGCGCTCGTTCGCGAGGCGGCGCTCATCCGTCTCTACCGACCGAAAGGGAACGCGGAAGGCAAGGATGACAAGACGTTTCTGTATGCGCTCATCACCGACGAGGACATCCCGCGCGTGCTCGCTATCCGCGGGAAGGACATCGATTTCAAAAAGAAAACGTTCGAAAGCGGGCAGAAGTTCAGCCATGTATTCGGTCCGTTCCCGTCGGGATATCAATTACGCGAAGGTTTGCGGCTCATCCGTCGCATTTTCCCGTTCTTCGATACGCCGAAGCCGCTCTCGGACCCGAGCAAGCACCAGCGCGCGAAAGTCGAGTTCAACAAGCAGATAGGGCATTACCCTCGCGAGTTCGACAAGGCAGCGTATAAAAAGACGATTCGCAAGGTCTGCCTCTTCCTGTCCGGTCGAGGAAAGGAATTGCGCCGCGCCATCGAGCGCGAAATGAAACTCGCAGCGAGGGAGGAACGGTTCGAAGACGCCGCGGAAGCGCGGCGCCAGCGGTTCGCGCTCGATCACATACAGGATGTCTCGCTTATCAAGGACGAGAACATCGAGGAGGCGCGCGAACGTTCGGCCGGAAAGCGCATCGAGGCGTACGACACGGCGCATATATCGGGGACGAACGCCATCGGCGTTATGACGGTCGTCATGGACGGCATGCCGGTGAAGCGTGAATACCGGACGTTCCGCATCCGTGGCTTGAACAAGAATGATGATATCGCGTCGTTGCGGGAACTCCTTCTGCGCCGTTTCAATCACCCCGAATGGCCGTTCCCGAAGGCCATCGTCGTCGACGGAGGCAAGACCCACAAGAAGGCCGCCGAGGCCACGCTTTCTGAAGTCGCGCTCGACATACCCGTCATGGCCGTCGTTAAGGACGAGCGGCACCGTCCTCGCGAAGTGATTGGAGCGGTGCGTGCCGGGGTGACCGAGGCGGATGCGGTACTCGCCAACAGCGAGGCGCATCGGTTCTCACTGTCTCGACACCGCTACGCTCGATCCCGATCATTGCGTCCGAAGTGACCTACCCCGGCCGTGGCTTGTTATACTGGCCATATGCATATGACGGTGGGGGTGCTCCGGGGCGGGCCTTCGAAAGAGCATGACGTGTCGCTCAAGACCGGCGCGTCCATCATCGCGAATCTGCCCGCGGAGAAATACATCC
>DASTHB010000028.1:0-2870 GCA_035718415.1 Minisyncoccota bacterium
GCGACCATACTCGTGGTCGGCGGCCTCATCTTGGGGCTTGCGCTCCGTCCGGCCGCGCAGGACTTGCCGTTCTCGCTCTTGCTGCAGACCGACGCGCGCTATCCGTTCTTGCGTCCCTTGATCGGCGTGACGACGACGAAGGAGTACGGCGAGAAGGAGCTCGCGCCGCTTCGCGATGCGGTAGGGAATGCGGCTCGGGGTTTGCCCGCTGGCGCCGTGACCAGATACTCCTACTACTTCCGTGACCTCACGAACGGCATGTGGACGGGCATCAATGAGATGGACCAGTACGACCCGGCGAGCATACTGAAGATCGTGGTCGCGGTCGCCGTATTCAAACAGGAAGAAGCGACGCCCGGCTTCATCTATCGCCGGCTCACGTACACGCAGGATCTGGCGGACATAAATCGAGGCTTCTCCTTCGCGCCGCCCATTGCGCTTACCGTGGGGCAGTCATACGACGTGCCGTATCTCCTCGAGCAGATGCTTTCGAATTCGGACAACGGGGCGAAAGACCTGCTTCTCGCGAATCTCGACCAACCAGTCGTCGATCACGTCTACACGGACCTCGCGATACGGAAGCCGAACGACGACAATTCGGCCGGGTACACCATCTCGCCGCTCGAATTCTCGCGCTTCCTCCGCATCCTCTACTACGGGACGTACAACCTGTCCTGGGAGAATTCGAATCAGCTCCTGAAGCTCCTCAATAAGGCGACCTTCACGAGCGGTCTCGTCGCCGGCGTGCCGTCGAGCGTCTCGGTTGCCCACAAGTACGGCGAGCACATCATCGGCGCCGGCAAGCAGGTGAACGGCGTCGAGCTTTCCGATTGCGGCATCGTGTATCACCCGACGCGGCCTTATCTCCTTTGCATCATGACCGAAGGCAAAGACCCGCTCGTTCTCGGGAATTTCATCGCGCTTCTCTCGCGCGTGACGTATGCGGAAGTGAACGGCGGCGCTAAGCCGTCGGGCGGATAAGGTCGCGCTTCACGTCCTCCAGGGTCCCGCCGACTTTCTTGCCGGGGTTCAGGATGTTCTGGGGGTCGAACGTCTTCTTCGTCCGCTCGAAGAGCGCCACCATCTCCGGACCGAAGAGCATGGGCAGATACGGCGTCCGGATGATGCCGTCATTGTGCTCGCCGGTCGTCGTACCGCCTTCCTTGATGACGAGGTCATAGACCTGCGGCGCGAGCTCGAGGATGACCTCGCGGTTCTCCTCCTTCGTGAGGTTCATGAGCGGGATGATGTGGATGTTGCCGTTGCCGATGTGCCCAGCGACCGTATAGATGAAATGCGACTTGTAGCGGTCGAGAAGCGCATTGAGGCGCGGGAGGAATTCCGGATAGCAGTCCGGCGGAACGACGAAGTCGTCGATGAAGGGCGACGACACGAGGCCGTGCAGGTTCTTCCGAAGCAGGTTGAAGCTCTCGCGGCGCACTATCCAGTACTTCTCGCTCTCTTTCTCGTCCTTCTCGACTTTCACATGGAGATGGAGATCGGCGAGCGCGTTCTTGCATTCGGCCGCCTTCTTATCCGCTTCCTCGATGGTGTCCTCGGCGAATTCGGCCATGAGTATCATCTTCGGCACGCCGCCGGTCGCGACCATCGCGGCTTCGGGGATGAAGCTCACGCCGAGCCGCGCGGCGCGCACGAGACCCATCTGCGCGAGCATCTGCGGCATGAATTTCACGGCCAGCGTGAACGTGTGGTCGTCGTATGACTCGAAGGACTCGGGGTGGAAAGGAAGGACGCGCTTCACTATCTCGGGCAGGACGTTCAGGTCGTAGAGGAACACGACCATCATCGCGCGGTGTTCCTTCGGCTTCACGAGGGAGAGCTTCGCGGCGGTCCAGAGCGCGAGCGTGCCCTGCGAACCGCAGATGAGCTTCGCGAGGTTGAAGGTGTCCTTCTTCAGGTCCTTCACTTCCCAGAGCGCATAGCCGGCGGAATTCTTCGACACCTTGGGGCGGTGGCCCTCGATGAGGCCGGCGTTGTCCGTGATGAGCGCATCCATCTCGCGGTATATCTTGCCCTCGAGGGTATCGAGCAGTTTCTTCGCCTCGACCTGCGTGTGCGTGAGGGGGCCGAAATGCGCCTTCGAGCCGTCCGAGAGGACGACGTCCATCTCTTCGACGTACTTCATGGTCTTGCCGTATTCGAGCGTGCGTTCGCCGCCGGAGTCATTCGACACGATGCCGCCCATGGCGGCTATCTCCCGGCTGGCGGGATAGGAGGGGAGTATGTAGCCCTTCTTGAGCGTCTCTTCTTCAAAATCGCGGTAGTAGACGCCCGGCTCGGTGACGGCGTATCCCTCGCCCACTTCGCGGACCTTATTCATATGGCGCGTGAGCGACATGACGACGCCGGTCGTAAGCGGGCCGCCGGACATGTCCGTTCCGGCCGCGCGGGCAGCAAGGGAGATGTCGTTCCCGGCCGCCTTCTGCTTGCCGATCTCCTTCACTATGGCGACCACGTCGTCCTCATCTTTCGGATACACGACGAGTTCCGGGGTGCGGGTAAAGAGGGAAGTATCGCGGCTGTTTTTCTTAAGCGTCTCCGCGTCGTCCTCTATCTCTCCCTTAATGTCTTTCAAAAGTGCGTCTTTGAGTTCAGTCTCATTCATGTGCACAGTATACCCGACCTAACTCCTCGAGGTTATAGTAATCACATGAGTGTCCGGTCTCGGGCAGTCATTCTGCTAGTCATCACAACGCTTGCGACGAACACGGCGTCGGCTGGCAGTCTTCCTGACCCATATCTTCACTCCACCTGGGCTATATCGCCTCTTATCCCAACACCGGGATGGGGAACATATCAGGCGGCGCTTCGGGCGGGCGATCCTTTCGTGTTGCAGACGTGGGTGCACA